>JALZNU010000182.1 GCA_030857495.1 Actinomycetota bacterium
ACTCGAGCGCGTCCTTCTCGAAGGGGAGCTCCGGGAGTTCGATGGCCATGGTGGGGTGGTCCTTCCTGGTCGACGGGGTCGTACGTCGTCTCTCCGTCTGAGACTAGGACGATGCCCACCTCCCTGAAGAAGGAATCTCACGACCCTGCGCCGCACCGTCGTCCTAAGCGAACCATATTACTGATGCGATGGTACGCTCGAAGCGTGCGGCAGACGTTGGTGCAGCTGACTGACGAACTCGTTGCGGCGCTCGACCGCCGAGCGGCGCACGACGGCATCTCGCGCTCGCGCCTGGTGCGCGACCTCCTCGGTGCAGCGCTGTCATCCGACCAGGAACTCGATCGGGCGTTGATCGCTGGCTACGAGTCGCAACCCCAGTCCGACGGGTCCGACGCCTGGGGCGACCTCGCAGCATGGTCGGAGATGAACGCACGGCGAACACTCGCCTCGCTGAACGAGGAGGATGGCGGTTGGTAGCTCGCGGCGAGATCTGGTGGAGCGACGACGAGGTGCTGGGCCGTCGTCCCGTGCTCGTGCTGTCCCGCGACGCCGTGCTGCCGGCACTACAGCGACCGCTGGTCGCGCCGCTGACGACTCGAATTCGAGCTCTACCGACGGAGGTCGCCGTCGACGTCGACGACGGGCTGCCGCAGCCGTGTGTCGTTTCGCTCGACAACGTCCAGCCGCTCCCGATCGCGCTGCTGGTCGAGCGCATCACGGCACTCTCGCCCGAACGTATGGCTGCCGTCTGCCGGGCGCTCGGCGTCGCCACGTCTTGCTGAGCGCAGCACCGTCGACTGACGACCTCACCACCGCCCGACCTCGGGGGACGATCTACGCCTCGGTTGCCGCGACCAGCGCCATCGCCACGTCGAACGGCTCGCCGGTCTCGCGCTCGGACACCTCCCACATCCGCTTGATCGAGCTCGACATGCCGAGTCGGCGCAGGATCGGGCGCCGCACCGGCGGACCCGAGTTGACGAACCGCGGGGCGAAGAACTGGCCGCTGCGCGCCGACGGATCCGTCGCCGCTCGCAGCTGTGGGAGTGCGCCCTGCGACGCGCTCATCCCGGTCCGCTCGGCGAGCACCTGCGACAGCCGCTGACTGGCCCCACCCGACTCGGACGCGCTGTGCGACTGCAGATCCGTGTTGGAGAGGCCGGGATGGGCGAGGAGACTTGCCGCGGTCGCGCCCGCTTGCTGCAGCTTGCGGTGCAGCCCGATGGCGAAGTGGTAGTTGGCGAGCTTCGACTGGCCGTAGGACCGCCACGGTTTGTACCGGCCGTGCAGGTGCGGGTTGGCGTCGTCGATGCGGCGCCCGACGTGGTGAGCCGTGCTCGTCACTGTGACGACGCGCCCTCCGGCGCGCAGCACGGCGGGCAGCAGCCGCGCCGTCAGCACGAAGTGACCGAGATGGTTGACGCCGAGTTGCATCTCGAACCCGTCGGCCGTCGAGCGCTCGGGGATCGCCATCAGACCGGCGTTGTTGACGAGGATGTCGATGCGGTCGTGGCGTCCGAGGATCGTTGCCGCCGCCTCACGGACCGACTCGAGCGAGCCGAGGTCGACGGCGACGACGTCGAGGTCGGCACCGGGAGTACTGGACGCGATCGCCGCCACGGCGGCCGTGGTCTTGGCGGGATCGCGGGCGGCGACCACCACCGTTGCGCCTGCAGCGGCGAGCGCCTTGGCCGTCTCCAGTCCGAGCCCTCCGTTGGCGCCGGTGACGACCGCCGTCCGTCCGGACTGGTCGGGGATGTCGTCGGTTTTCCACGTCATCGCCTCATGCTTGCGCGTCGGGCTCGAACGTTCCACCGTCGAAGCGATCGACGGTCGTGAACTCGGCAACCGCACGGCGAGTGAGCCGCGTCGGTCGATGCTGTGGCCAGCCGAGGAACATCGTCGCTGCGAGCGCGTGGTCGTCGGGGAGTCCGAGCAGCGGTGCGGCGGCCGGCTCGACCCTGGAGAGGAATGTCGTGAGCACGCCGCCGAGACCGCGCCGGTGGGCTGCCAGGAGGATGCTCCAGCAGAACGGGTAGATCGACGCACCACCCGTCATCGGGATCCGGTCGAGCGAGCCGTCCATCACTGCGACAGATCGCAGGTCGGCTGCGACGACGAGCACGACCGGCACCTCCTCGATCGTGTCGAGCAGGGTGTTGCTCACGTGTTCGGTTCCGGCCGGGGCATCGTCGCCGTCGACGACGTTGAACGGCGTGAATCCGGCGGCTCCTGCGGCGATGTAGTCGTCCCACACCGGCTGCATCAGCTCGCCGAGCTGTCGCCGCACGTGGCGATCGTCGAGCACGACGACTCGCCACGGTTGGCGGTTGCCGCCGCTCGGCGCGAACCGTGCCTCGTCGAGCACGTCGTGGACGAGAGCCGGATCGACGGGATCTGCGGTGAAGGCCCTCACCGCGCTGGTGGAGCGCAGCAGCTCTTCGCCCGATGGTTCGTGTGCCGTCATCGGTGCGCGGCCGTCACTCGCCCGACCCGCCCGCGACCTTCTCGCGGACGATGTTGAGCGCCGAACCGGCCTTGAACCACTCGACCTGCTCGGGACTGAACGTGTGCGTCGCCTCGAAGTCGGTCGTCGAGCCATCGGGCTTGACGATCTGGCAGCGCACGTTCTCGCCGGGCACGGGCGGCAGTCCGAGCACGTTGATCCTGTCGTCCTGTTCGACCTGGTCGTAGGTGGCCGGATCGGCGAACGTGAGCGGCACGAGGCCCTGCTTCTTGGCGTTGGTCTCGTGGATCCGAGCGAAGCTGCGGGCGAAGATGACGACACCGCCACGGAATCTGGGCTCCATCGCGGCGTGCTCTCGCGACGAGCCCTCGCCGTAGTTGCGGTCGCCGATGGCGCACCACTCGATGCCCTGCTCGCCGTAGCGCTTGGCGATGTCGGGGTACGGACGCGTCTCGCCGTCGGTGACGTCGACGCCTTCGCCGGTGGCGCCGTTGAACGCGTTGACGGCGCCGAGGAAGAGGTTGCCCGAGATGTTCTCGAGGTGGCCGCGGAACTTCAGCCATGGCCCGGCCGCCGAGATGTGGTCGGTGGTGCACTTGCCCTGCGCCTTCATCAGGACGGGGATTCCGAGGTAGTCCTCGCCGTCCCATGCCGGGAACGGCTCGAGCAGCTGCAGCCGGTCGCTGTCGGGGTTGACGACGACGTCGACGTCGGATCCGTCGTCGGGCGGCGCGGTGAACGTGTTCTCGCCAGGGTCGTAACCCCGGTCGGGGAGCACCTCTCCGATGGGGGGATCGAGCGTCACCTCGCTGCCGTCCGGTGCCGTGATGGTGTCAGTGGTGGGGTCGAAGTCGAGGCTCCCGGCGAGCGCCAGCGCGATCACCGTGTCGGGCGACGTGACGAAGCTGAGCGTGCTCGCCGAGCCGTCGTTGCGCTTCGGGAAGTTGCGGTTGTACGAGTTGACGATCGTGTTCGGCTTCTCGAGCATCTCCTTCGAGCGCGCCCACTGGCCGATGCAGGGACCGCACGCATTCGCCAGCACCGTGGCGCCGATCGCCTCGAGGTCGGCGAGCAGGCCGTCGCGCTCGATCGTCGAGCGGATCTGCTCGGAGCCCGGGGTGACGAGGAGCTCGGTCTTCGACATGAGCCCCTTCGCCGACGCCTGACGAGCGACCGACGCGGCACGCGTGATGTCCTCGTACGACGAGTTCGTGCACGATCCGATGAGCGCCGACGAGATCTCCAGCGGCCAGTCGTTCTGCGTCGCAGCCGCACCGACGTCGTCACCCACCCGGTGTGCCCGGTCGGGGGAGTGAGGGCCGTTGATCAGCGGCTTCAGCTCGTCCAGGTCGATCTCGATCACCTCGTCGTACTGTGCGCCGTCATCAGGACGGAGGTGCTCGGCGACACCATCGGCGGCGTCGGCGATCGCCTCCCGACCGGTCGCCTTGAGGTACTGCGACATGTTGGGGTCGTAGGGAAACAGCGATGTGGTGGCGCCGATCTCGGCGCCCATGTTGCAGATCGTCCCCTTGCCGGTGGCCGAGATCGTGTCGGCGCCCGGGCCGTGGTACTCGATGATCGCCCCGGTGCCGCCCTCGACCGTGAGCTGACGGGCGACATCGAGGATCACGTCCTTCGGGCTCGACCAGCCGGAGAGATTGCCGGTGAGATGTACGCCGATGACCTTCGGCCAGCGCACGTTGAACGGGAACCCGGTCATCACGTCGACCGCGTCGGCGCCGCCGACGCCGATGGCGACCATCCCGAGGCCGCCGGCGTTGGGCGTGTGCGAGTCGGTGCCGATCATCATCCCGCCTGGGAAGGCGTAGTTCTCGAGGACGACCTGGTGGATGATGCCGCTGCCGGGTCCCCAGAACCCGATGCCGTACTTCGCCGACACCGAGCGGAGGAAGTCGTACACCTCGGCATTCGTGTCGATGGCGACGCCGAGGTCGATCGTGGCGCCCACC
>JALZNU010000183.1 GCA_030857495.1 Actinomycetota bacterium
CGCACCGATCGGGATCGAGCGTCTCGTCCTGGCCGGTCGCCCTCGCCAGGTCCCACGTGTGCATGAACACGTCCGCGGTGTAGAAGCGGTCGATCGCGACGTCGAGCGGGACGTCGCCGGTGTGGGGGTTCGACATCGTGCGGCCGGGGGTCGCAGGGTCGTCGAGCAGCGCCTGCACGGCGCCGGCGTGGACCCGCCAGGCGCCGACCGGGTCGTCGTCGACCAACGGACCCTCGGCGAGCTCGACTCCCGCGGACTCGGCGAGGAGCCCTCGTGGCCACTCCACGAGGTGCCGCACGACATCGCGAGCGACCCAGTCCTCAACCGGCGCAGGGTCGTCCCATGCGCCGGCGGAGGTGCCCTCGACGAGCTCGCTGAAGCGGGCGGCGACGAGGCGGTGCTCGTCGGGCGGCGGCAGGCGGACCGAGTCAGCCATCGATCTCACCGAGCAGCGCGTCGAGCTTGGCGTAGCCCTCCTCGACGCCGGTCTCCATCCCGCTGGCGAGCCACTGGTCGCGGCCCTCCATGCTGTCGACGAGCGACTGGGCGTGGAGGCGGGTGACACCGTTGCCGAGATCCTCGAACGTCAGGGTCTCGAGCGCGACACCGTCGGGCTCGCCGGCGAACGTGAACGTCTGCACGATGCGGGCGGGACGGATCTCGTGGAAGGCGCCGAAGAACCCGTACTCCTCGCCGTCACGCCCTGCGACGTAGCGCCAGCTCCCGCCCGTACGAGCGTCCCAGTGCTCGATGCGGGTGTCCATGCCGTCGGGGCCGACCCAGCGAGCGAACAGTTCGGGATCGGTGTGGGCCTTGTGCAACTGCGCCGGCGTGGCGTCGAAGTCGCGGGTCATGCGGATGATGGGAAGCTCGGCGTCGGCGCTGATGGTGACGTCGTGCTTGGCTGAGGTGGTCATGATGCTGCTCCTGTGATCGTCGGGTCGGGACCCGGGTTGTCGTTGTCGTTGCTGGTGTGCGCGGCGCCGTCGTTCATCTCCGCCAGGACGGCGTCGAGGCGGCGGTACCGCTCTTGTGCTCGTTGCTGGTAGCGCTCGATCCACTTGGTCATGAGATCGAACACCTCTGCTTCGAGATGGCAGGGGCGGCGCTGTGCGTCGCGACTGCGGCTGACCAATGCGGCCTCCTCGAGCACCTTGATGTGCTTCGACACGGCCTGCATCGAGACGTCGTACGGGGCGGCGAGCTGGCCCACCGTTGCGTCGCCGCCGGCGAGCCGGGCCACCATGTCGCGCCGGGTCGGGTCGGCGAGTGCGGCGAACACCCGGGAAAGGCTGTCTTCACTCAACGCTGCTCCTCCTCAACTGATTGGTTGAGTACAACGTAAGCGATGCCAGCCTGAGTTGTCAACCAAACGGTTGAGAACGCTGACGCTCGGGGTTGTGGCGCCCGAACTCGTGGCGCCCGGTCGCCGTCTGCGCCTCAGCGCAGGGCGATGGGGAAGCAGCGGTCGGCGAGGGTCGCCAAGGCGTACTCGGTGTAGTCGAGCCCGAAATCGGAGTACAGCACGCGGCAGCGTTCGCTCCACTCGAGCGCCTCGGGCGACGAGATGCGGTGCACCACCTGCAGCACGCCTCCCTCGAACACCCGGTACTCGGCCCACGTGCCGGGGAAGTCCTTGACGCACCCGACCTCGATCGAAGGCACGCCGCTCGGCATCTCGCGACGGCGATGGCGGTGCGAGTGCCCACTCGTGTAGGCGATGATCGCCCGCTGACGAGCGCACACCTCGTCGAGGGCGAGGCTGGAAGACGGTTCGAGGCCGAAGTACGAGTCACCGCGTTGGCTCGAGGCCTCCACTGTCGGCTGACCCTCCGTCGGCGGCAGCCACTGGTGATGATGGCCCATGACGAGCACGGGCACGGTCGCCGACGCGGCGTGCTCGTCGAGCCACGCGAGCTGATCCGCCGAGAGCGCGCCGTTGGGACGGAAGGGGATCGCCGTGTCCACCAGGGCGACGGCCACGCCCGGCAGCTCGATCCACTGGTCCCCTGCGTAGCGATCCTGGCCCCGGTAGGCGTCGTGGTTGCCCCGGACGGTGTGCAACCGGTCGCCGAACACCGAGCCGTAGACCTCCTCGAAGTCGGCGAACTCCTCGTCGGTGCCGTCGGTGCTGAGATCGCCCTTGACGATCACGGCATCGAGCTCGGCGGCGAGCATCTCCTCGACCGCGGCGCGATTCATCGTCTCCGGATACGGCTCGGCGCCGGGATGCACGTGCAGGATCGGGCCGTCGAGGTGCTCGTCGACACGTCCCGCCTCGACCTCGCCGAAGTGGACGTCGTTCACGGTGCCGATGCGGCAGAGCAGGTCGCCCTCGGGACGGGCGAGCGTGCGCACTGCATGGCCCCAGACGTCGTAGTCGGTGTCGGGCACGAGTCCCATCAGGCGCTCGACGTCGGTGCCGTCGTGAGCGACGATCAGGTCGTCGGCGACGGTGGTGATCTCCACGCTCATCGTCTGAGCACACTCACACCCAGGGCCGGGCACGCCGCAGCGGCAGTGGCTGTGACCACCAGCGGTTGGAGAACTTCCACGCCGACCGCGGACGATCCGGGATGTCCTCCTCCGCCGCCCGCGGCCAGAGCGCATCGACGGCGGCGACGATGGCCGCCGTCTCTTCGGCCGTTGCCGGCGGGGAGATGCGGATCACAGACGACGTCACCGCCGCGAACGGTACCCGCGACGTCGTGGGGTCGCGTGAACCCCTGCTCAGGGCGGGGTCCGCGGCCGTGTCACACCCCGTTGTCATCATTGACCCCATGACGACGTTGCTGGTCTCCTTGCTCGCTGCCGGGCTCGCCGCCGCCGCCGTGTACCTCTGGTTGCGGAATCGGGCGGTCACGGGTCCCGCCGACGCCGGCGATCGACTGGCGATCGCCGTCGAAGACGCGGTCACCGCCGTGGCCGCCCAGCTCGCGGCCAACGCCGCCGACGAGCGAGACGCCGCTGTTCGGGCTGCGCTCGAGCAGGGCTCGCGGCTGCAGCAGCAGCACCTCGAGCAGCTCTCGGCGCGCCAGCGCGAGCAGCTCGGCGCGAAGGAAGAGCTCATCGGGTCCCGGCTCGACGCCGTCAAGGCCGAGGTCAGCCACCAGCTCGACCAGCTCGGCCAGAAGGTCGGCGAATTGGGGCGGTCCAACGCCGAGCGCTTCGGCGAGTTCGACAAGTCGCTGCGCACCCACGCCGAGGTGGCCGCCACGCTTGCGGACTCGACGCGATCGTTGCGCGAAGCGCTCTCCAGTCCGCAGATGCGAGGTCAGTGGGGCGAGCGGATGGCAGAAGACGTGCTCCGCCTCGCCGGCTTCGTCGAGAACGTCAACTACCGCAAGCAGACGCAGGTCGCCGGCGGCTCGGGCCGGCCCGACTTCACGTTCGACCTCCCGAAGGGGCACGTGCTCTACATGGACGTCAAGTTCCCGCTCGCGGCGTACCTGCGCTACGTCGAGTGCAGCACGGACGCCGAGCGGGCCGCCCACCTCAAGCGCTTCCTCACCGACGTCCGCCAGCGCGTGAAGGAGCTCGCGGTGCGCGACTACGCCCGCGAGAGCACCAGCCAAGCCGTCGACTACGTGCTGCTCTTCCTCCCCAACGAGCAGCTAACGGGCTTCATCTACGAGCACGATCCGTCGCTGCTCGACCACGCCATGGAGCAGCGCGTCGTGCTGTGCTCGCCGCTGACGCTGTTCGCCTTCATGGGCGTCATCCGCCAGGCGTTCGACAACTTCGTCATCGAGCGCACGAGCGACGAGATCCTCGGTTTTCTCGGCACGTTCTCGACCCAGTGGGAGAAGTACAACGACAGCATCGACAAGGTGCGGCGCCAATTCGACTCGGTCGAACGGGCCTTCACCGATCTCGCCGGCGCCCGACGGCGCCAGCTCGAGAAGCCGCTGCGCGACCTCGACGCCCTTCGCCTGCGACGTGGGCTCGCGACGACCGACGAACTGCTCGTCGCCAACGAACCCGACACCGACGACGTCGACGTGCCGCCGCTGCTCGCGTCCGAGCTGCGCCGCCTCGGTGCGTGACGCCGGCGCGCCTGGGATGATGGTCTCGTGACGCAGCAGTCGTTCCAGTTCGACGATGCCGCCACGGCTGGTGACGTCGACGACGCAACAGTCATTGGCGCATTGCCCGGGCCGAACGGGTCCGAATCGACCGGGACCGAGCTGACCGGGGCCGAGGTGACCGGGGCCGAAGTGACAGCGGACGAAGTGGCAGCGGCGTCGGCGCCCGAGACGCTGTCGATCGGCGAGGCGATCCGCGCCGTCAACGAGGCGATCTCGATCGGCGTCGGCGGGCTCGTGTGGGTGCGCGGCGAGCTGCACAACACGAAGATCGCCAAGGGGCACCGCTACTTCGACCTCGTCGACGACGCAGCCGGCAACGCCGACGTGCGTCAGCGCCCGAAGGTCTCGGC
>JALZNU010000024.1 GCA_030857495.1 Actinomycetota bacterium
GCGTTACGACGGGATCTCGCCGCGGCGGGTGATGACCTTGTCGACGAGTCCGTAGTCCTTGGCCTGGTCGGCGGTGAACCAGCGGTCGCGCTCGGAGTCGGCCTGCACCTGCTCGAGCGGGCGGCCGGAGTGCTCGGCGGTGAGCTCGGCCATGCGCCGCTTCGTGTAGACGTGCTGCTCGGCCTGGATGGCGATGTCCGATGCCTGCCCGCGCAGCCCGGCGAGCGGCTGGTGCATCATGATGCGAGCATTGGGGAGCGTGAAGCGCTTTTCGGGTGCACCCGCCGTGAGCAGGAACTGGCCCATCGACGCTGCGAGCCCGAGGCACACGGTGGCGACGTCGCAGCCGATGAACTGCATCGTGTCGTAGATGGCCATGCCGGCGCTGACGGATCCGCCAGGGCTGTTGATGTACAGCCACACGTCGTCGTCGTTCTCGCCCTCGAGGAAGATCAGCTGACCGCAGATCTGGTTGGCGATGTCGTCGTTGACATCGGACCCGAGCAGTACGACTCGGTTCTTCAGCAGCCGGTTGAACACGTCGTCACGGGGATCCATGACGCCTTCGAGTGCACTGGGCATGAGCGGATCGGGCATGGCTTCGAGGCTACCGAGGCGCGCCTGCTCCCTCTCCGTGTTGTGCGGAGGGCCGCCGTAGCATCGGGCGCGTGAGCAGCGATCCAGCGGTCCGCGTCGTGCAGCTCAGCGACACCCACCTGTCGGCGGCGCTCGGCGTCCCGGCGCAGTGGCCGGCGACTCGCGACTGGATCAACGCCGACCCACCTGACCTCGTCGTGCACACGGGCGACATCGTCCTGGCCGACCCCGACGACCGCGACGACCGTGAGTTCGCGATGGCGCTGATGGCGGAGATCGAGGCGCCGTTCGTCGCCGTGCCCGGCAACCACGATGTCGGGTTCTTCGACGAGTCCGAGCACTTCGAGCGTCGAATCGCCACGTTCTGCGAAGCGTGGGGCGCCGATCGGTTCTCGATCGACCTCGCCAGATGGCGAGTCGTCGGCGCGAACACCTACCGCTTCGGCGACGAGCAGCACGACCGCTGGTTGGCGTCAGCCGTCGAGAGCGACCGCCCGACGCTGCTGTTCACCCATCAGCCGCTCGCCGGTGAACCGGCCGACGGCTGGGAGCTCCCCGTCGCGTCGCGAGCAGCTGCCGAGCGGGCGATCGCGCCGGGCGACGTTCGCATCGTCGCCACGGGACACCGCCACCGCCACTGGGCGAGCGGTCGCGCCGTGTGGTGCCCGTCGCTGACGATCCTCGGCTCGGACCCGTGGGACCCGGTGCCTGGGTCGGGCTGGCGCCTCGACGGCAGCGACGGCCGCCACGGCATCATCGAGCACCGCCTCGGACCCGACGGCACGCACGACCACGCCGTCATCCGCCCCTGGGTCTGAGGGGCCCTCGATCAGAGACGTGGGTCGATGACGGCATCGATGTCCGCTCGCAACCGGTCGGGATCGAGCGTCGGATGGTGCTCTCGAGATGCGAGAGCGAGCAGTCCTGCACTCGCAGGGCGGAACCCGCAGGCATCGATGTAGAAGGGTCGGAGCTCGTCCTCGAAGTCGACGTGCAGGTACTCGCACCCGGCGGCGCTGGCACCGTCAGCGCTGCGGGCGACGAGCTCGGTGCCGAGGTCGTGGCCGCGCCGGCGCTTTGCCACCATCACGTCTTGGATCCAGGCATGGACCAGTCCGTCCCAGAGCACGTTGACGAACCCCACGAGCTCGTCGCCGTCACGAGCCACCACCCAGCCGAGGCTGTGCCGCTCGAGTAGCGAGATCCAGTCCCACTCGTCGTCATCGAACACACTCGTGTCGAAGGCCTCGGCGTGGAGCGCGTTGAGTTCGGTGCTCGTGACTGCGCCTCGCCACTCGTACGTGAACGGCATCCCGTCGATGGTATGGCCAGACTCGTCACGCCGGCTCGTGTCGGGACCGTGCTCGCCGAGCACGACGACGGCGGTGAGCCGATCGACGAACACGACCTCGGCTCGACCCATCGCCTCGACGAACAACCGTACTCCCGGGTCAGCAGTGCATACTCGCGAGTGGTGACGGTGATCGACCGGGTACGGGGCCATCTGCAGCCGACCGACGACGACCATCGCGTGACGAGGCTCGAGCTGCTGTTCGACCTCGTCTTCGTCTATGCGATCACGAACGTCACGCACCTTGCTCATCCTCATCATCGCCATCGGCGAATCGATCGTCGCGGTTGGCGCCGCCACGTCGGAGAACGACATCACCGGTCGCGACGCGGTTGCCCTGCTCTGCGGTCTGGCGATCGCCGTGTGTCTGTGGTGGCTGTACTTCGAGTCGTCGCCACGGTGGCCGAGCGCGTGCTGCGACGCGCCGTCGGGGTCGAGCGCGTGCGTCTTGCTCGAGACTCGTACACATACATCCACTTCCCGATGGTCGGCGGCATCGTGTTCGCCTCACTCGGCGCGCAGTTGCTCATCGCCGACGACGGCCACACCGACGCCGGTCGCTACGCCCTGTACGGCGGGCTCGTGAGCTGCCTCTGCGGGCACCTGCTCTTCCGGCTGCGCAACGTCGGCTCGATCAAACCGGGGCGGGCGACGGTCACCGTCGTGCTGCTCGTGCTGATCCCGCTGCTCGGCGCCCTCGACTCCGTCGCCCAGATCGCCGTGCCGGCGGCCATCCTGATCGCGCTCGTTGTCTACGAGATCTCCGCCTACCGCGACGCCCGCCTCGAGATCCGCACGCCCGTGTCGTGCGACCGTGGGCTCACTCGACTGCGGCTTGGTCGCGCTCGCGACCAGCGGCGGCACCGTCGGCCCGCTAAGCAAGGTGTCCGTGCTCGCCCAGCGAATACCCGACGAGGGTCCCCAGGGGATGCCCGTGAACAACAGCGCAGCTGCCGCGCAGGTGAGGGGCCTCGCTACGAGCGCCAGCTGTCGGCTCGTCGTCGATGGCAACGTCGGCACGCCGATGTCGGTGACACCCGCCGACCTGCGGGCGCTGCCACAGACGGAAGCGAGCCTGCCGATCACCTGCGTCGAGGGATGGAGCTGCGTAGCGAACTGGCGGGGCGTTGCCGTACGGGAACTCGTGGCGATGGCCGGTGGACGTGACGGGGGCCGAGGTCACCGTCGACAGCGAAGGACCGCGGCGCGATGACTGGCGTGGCGCTGGCGGCGGACGCCGAGATGATCGGGGTGTTCGGCGGCTCCGGGTTCTACGAGTTCCTGGCCGACGGGGAGCAGATCGCCGTCGAGACGCCGTACGGCCGGCCGGCGGCTCCGATCACGATCGGCACCATTGCCGGTCGGCGGGTGGCGTTCCTGGCGAGGCACGGCCGGCAGCACGACGTCGTCGCACACCGCGTCCCGTATCGAGCGAACGTGTGGGCGATGCACTCGGTCGGGGTTCGATCGATCATCGCGCCGTGCTCTGTCGGCTCTCTGCAGCCCGACATCCATCCGGGGCAGTTCGTCGTCGTCGATCAGCTCGTCGATCGCACCTGGGGCCGGCCGGACACGTTCCACGACGCCGGCGGCCCGGTCGACGAACCCGGTGCGAGTGGCCCGGTGCAGCACCAGTCGTTCGCCGAGCCGTACGACGCGACGATGCGCGCCGCGCTGGTCGACGCCGGCCGTCGGGTCGGGGCCGACGTTGTCGATGGCGGGACGATGGTCGTGATCAACGGACCGAGGTTCTCCACGAGGGCCGAGAGCAATTGGTTCCGCGCCATGGGCTGGCACGTGGTGAACATGACCGGGTACCCGGAGTCGGTGCTCGCATCCGAGCTCGGCATCCGCTACGCCAGCATCGCGCTCGTCACCGACTACGACGCAGGTGTCGACGGACATGAGCCGGTGACGATGGATGCCGTGCTCGCGGTGATGCAGGCGAACGTCACACGCGTGCGTGATGTGATCGTCGCAGTGGTCGAGGCGTCCGCTGATGTTCCAGCCTGACGAGCAAACCGTCCGACCTGCATGAGCGCGACGCGCCGTGCCGCCGTGGTGGCGGCGACCGCGGTCGCGTGGGCGGTTGCGCTGTGGATCATCTGGGTCAGCGTGCGATGGGGGCGCGACCTTCAGCGCAGCTCGCCCGAGGTGTTGTTGGGCGCGGCTCCGCTCGTCGGGCGCAACCCCCGGGACGGCTGGAACTGGAGGTTCGGCTGGAGCCTCGTGGGTGCGGGCGCCGTCGCGTACGCGCTGTCCGTCGCATGCTGGCGAGGGTGGTGGTTCCGGCTGCGCCTGCGGTGGGTTGCGCTGGCGGCCGGCATCGGTTCGATGGCGTTCGCCGGCATGCTCGCGCTCACCGACGGTGCCGACGGCATCCTGTACGGCGCGGAGCACAGGTCGGAATACCTCGCCAACCTTTCGATCACGCCTCCCGCCGGTGAGTTCGTGCGCACGTTCACCGCTCGACTCCACGATTACTCGGTGCACATCCGCGGCCACCCACCCGGCTTCGTCCTGGTACTCGAGGTGCTGGATTGGATCGGCATCGGCGGTGGATGGTCGACGGCGATGCTGTCCGTGCTGGGCACAGGTTTGCTCGCGGTCGGCGTCCTCGTCGTGGTGCAGCAGATCGCCGGCGCCGAGTGGATGCGCCGTGCGGCCCCGTTTCTCGTCGTGTCGCCCTACCTGATCTGGATGATCACGTCCGCCGATGCGGTCTTCACTGGCGTCGCCGCTATGGGCATCGCAGCCATCGCGGTCGGCATCGCACGGCGACGGCGGGTCGCCGCACTGCTCGGGCTGGCAGGCGGGGTCGTGCTCGGAGGCGTGATGTTCGCGACGTATCTCGGCGCGATCCTGTTGATCGTCCCGGCTGCGTTGGTGATCCACGGCCTGTGGCGTCGGCGCCCTGGCGCAATGCCCGCTGCGGTCGGCGCGCTGTTCGGGGGCTTGGTCGTCACCGTCGCGTTCCGTCTCGCAGGGTTCTGGTGGTTGGACGGCGCGTCGGCCACGAGGGACCAGTACTGGGCGGGCACGGCCCAGTTCCGGACGTGGCGCTACTTCGGTCTCGCCAATCTCGCCGCTGCGCTCATCGCGCTCGGTCCGACTGCGTTCGCCGGCATCCTGCGCCTGCGGGATCGACGGATGTGGCTCGTCGTCGGCGCCGCAGTCGCCGCCCTGCTCGTCTCACACCTGTCGCAGTACACCCGGGGGGAGGTCGAACGGATCTGGCTTCTGTTCTACCCGTGGATCGCGGTGGCCGGTGCGAGCCTGTTCGTGCCGCGTGCGGTCGTCGCAGGCGAGTCCGCGGCGGACAACGGCGTGCGCTTCGTCGTCCGGCAACATCGCGCAGCCATCTGGCTCGCCGCGCAGGCGATGGCCGCGATCGCGCTGCAGGCGGCGCTGGTGACGAAATGGTGAGGCGCCGCTCGAGGTCAGCCGAGCGATCGCGGCCGCGGGCCGACGACCGATCGGAGTGGCGCCGCCGCGAACCCACGCATTCCCTCGTCGAAGCCGATCGATGCGGTGAATCCGAGGACGTCACGCGCTCGGGCCGCGCTCGCGAAGACGTGGCGGACGTCGCCGA
The DNA here is from genome assembly GCA_030857495.1 of Actinomycetota bacterium. Lineage (GTDB taxonomy): Bacteria > Actinomycetota > Acidimicrobiia > Acidimicrobiales > Ilumatobacteraceae > JACDHN01. The sequence continues at coordinate 5,541 of JALZNU010000024.1, forward strand.
GCCGGTAGGCACCGGTGACCACCGGCGGCGGCGCACCGTCGGGGCGCAGTGCGATGGCCATGTCAAAGATGGTGTGTGGCGAGCCTGTGCACACGTTGAACGCTCCGCTCGCCGGCTCTTCGTTGGTGAGTGCCAGCACGTTGGCGTGAGCCACGTCGACGACGTGCACGAAGTCGCGTCGCTGCCCGCCGTCTTCGAACACGCCGGGCGCCTCGCCACGCTCGTATGCACTGCGGAACAGGCTGGCGACGCCCGCGTACGGCGTGTCACGCGGCATCCGCGGCCCGTACACGTTGTGGTAGCGCAACGACGTGACGGCGCATCCCTCGTGCTCCCGTGCGTACGCCGCGCAGAGACCTTCCTGCGCCAACTTCGTCGTGGCATAGACGTTGCGAGGATCGAGCCAGTGGTCCTCCGGGACGGCTTCGCTGTCCAGCTGCCGGTCGCACGCCGGGCACGGTGGCTCGAACCGGCGGGCGTCCAGGTCGGCAGGCCGACGCGGGCCTGGACGCACCAGCCCGTGCTCGACGCACCGGTAGCGCCCCTCGCCGTACACGACCATGCTCGACGCCAGCACGATCCGCCCTGCGAAGCGCCGGTCGTGCAGTGCCCGCAACAGCGATGCCGTCCCGGCTCCGTTGCGCCCCACGTAGTCCTCGACGTCTGCGAAGTCGACACCGAGGCCGACCTTCGCCGCCTGGTGGCACACGGCATCGACGCCGTCGAGGACCGTCGCCCACATGTCCGCGTTCCGGATGTCGCCCCACGTGTACTGCGCAGCGCCAGACAGTCCATCGGGCAGCCCGTCGTGCGCCGCCGGGTCGAGGTCGTCGACGACGACCACCTCGTGCGCCGCGGCCACGAGCTCGTCGACAACGTGCGAACCCACGAATCCGGCCCCGCCTGTCACCAGCACCTTCACGTCGACCGCTCCTCCTCCGACCTCGACCCCGACCTCGACCTCGGACCTCCTCGGTGAACCGACGTGCCTGACGTCATCCTGCCCGCATTGAACGAGGCCGAGGCCATCGAGTGGGTGCTCCGTCGCATGCCCGACGGCTATCACCCGATCGTCGTCGACAACGGCTCCAGCGACGACACCTCCGTCCTCGCTGTCGCGCACGGCGCGACGGTGGTCGCGGAACCGGTACGCGGGTTCGGATCGGCGTGCTACGCCGGCCTGCTCGCGGCCACGGACGACGTCGTCTGTTTCATGGACTGCGACGGATCGCTCGACCCGGGGGCGCTCCCACTGGTGGCCGGCTTCGTGCTCCGCGGCGAGGCAGACCTCGTCATCGGCGCCCGCATCGCCCGCCGCGGCGCGTGGCCCGCCCATGCCCGGCTCGCGAATCGGGTGCTCGCCGCCGAGGTGCGCCGGCGCACCAACGCCTCGATCCGTGATCTCGGACCGATGCGGGCCGCTCGACGTGTCGACCTGCTCGCACTCGAGCTCCGAGACCGTCGTTCCGGGTGGCCACTCGAGATGGTGCTGCGCGCCATCGCGGCCGGGTGGCGGGTACGCGACGTACCGGTCGAGTACACCGAACGAACCGGGAGATCGAAGGTGACCGGCACGGTGCGCGGCACCGTTCGGGCGATCGGCGACATGACCCGCATGCTGAGCGAGGACGCCAGGCGATGAACGTCCACACCACGATCATCGCCAAGGCCCCCGTGGCCGGACTCGTCAAGACGCGGCTGTGTCCGCCGTGCACGTTCGAACGTGCAGCCGAGATCGCCTTGGCGGCCTTCACCGACACCATCGACGCGATCAACACCATCACCGGGATCACCTCGACCCGTCGGACTCTGCTGCTCGACGGCGCACGGCAGCCGTGGATGCCGGACGACTACGCCATCGTCGCGCAGCGCGGTGACGGACTCGGCGAGCGTCTCCGCAACGGTTTCGCCGATCTCGGACCTGGAGTGATCACAGGCATGGAGACCCCCCATGTCGCGCACCTTCTCGCCGACGCCATCGATCATGTTCGACGCGGTGCGGACGTGATCGGGCTCGCAGAGGACGGCGGCTACTGGATGATCGGGCTGAGCCTCCGTACGGTCACGAAGATCGACGCCGTGTTCGGCGGCATCCCGACAGGTGTGTCGACCACCGGTGCGCTGCAGTTGCAGCGACTGCGCGAGGTGGGTGACCAGGTCGTGTCGCTGCCCACTGCCCGCGACCTCGACACCATCGACGACCTGTGCGCCATCGCCGACTCAGGCCGTCCCGGCCGGCTCGCCGCGCTGGCGAGCGACACCGTCAGGGCGCTCGTCGCGGCCGGCGAGTGGACACGTGAAACGAAGGGCTCGCCTATCGGCTCGCCTCCTAGGCCGGGATCTCGCCGCGGCGGGTGATCACCTTGTCGACGAGGCCGTACTCCTTCGCCTCGACGGCGGTGAACCAGCGGTCACGCTCGGAGTCCTCCCGGATCCGCTCGACGTCCTGACCCGAGTGCTGGGCGATGATCTCGGCGACACGACGCTTCGTGTACGAGAACTGCTCGGCCTGGATCGCGATGTCCGACGCCTGCCCGCGCAGTCCGGCGCTCGGCTGGTGCATCACGAGACGGGCGTTGGGGAGCGTGAAGCGCTTGCCCGGCTCGCCCGCAGTGAGCAGGAACTGACCCATCGACGCCGCGAAGCCGAGGCACACCGTGGCGACGGAGCAGCCGACGAACTGCATCGTGTCGTAGATCGCCATGCCGGCGGTGACTGATCCGCCCGGGCTGTTGATGTACAGCCAGATGTCGTCGTCGCCCTCCCCTTCGAGCCAGATCAGCTGGGCGCAGACACGGTTGGCGATCTCGTCGTCGACCTCCGACCCGAGCACGACGACGCGGTTCTGCAGCAGGCGGTTGAACACCTCGGCGCGGCCGAGACTCCCCGACTCGAGGGCGTTCGCTGGGACGGGATCGAGCATGGCGCGAAGGTTATCTACGCCCGTGCGCCCGGCCCCTCGGCGTTGGTGCGCAGGTGCAGGGCCCGGGTGCCGCCTTCATGTGGCACGATCGGCGCCCATGGCTGAGTTCTTCGTCGGCGGAGCTATCGATCCCACGACCCGCGAGCGCACCGAGGGCAACACCACGATCGACTCCGACGACTTCACGACGCACGGCGTCATCGTCGGAATGACGGGGTCCGGCAAGACCGGGCTCGGGATCATCCTCATCGAGGAGGTGCTCGCCTCCGGCCGGCCGGTGCTGATCATCGACCCGAAAGGCGACCTGACCAACCTCTGCCTCACGTTCCCCGAGTTGCGACCGGAGGACTTCCGTCCTTGGATCGACGAGTCGCAGGCGAACTCCGCAGGCGTGAGCGTCGACGAGTTCGCCGCCCAACAGGCGACGACGTGGAGGGAGGGGCTCGAGTCGTGGGGCATCGGCGGCGAGCGCATCGCCGCGCTGCGCGAGATCGCCGACTTCACGATCTACACGCCCGGCTCGAGGTCGGGGCTCTCGCTCGATCTCGTCGGCTCGCTGCAGAAACCGCACACCGACGACGAGGAGATCATCGGCGACGAGGTCGAAGGATTCGTCTCCGGGCTGCTCGGGCTCGTCGGCATCGAGGCCGACCCGCTGTCGAGCCGCGAGCACATCCTGCTCTCGAACCTCATCCACGACGCCTGGTCGAAGGACGCCCCCATCGATCTGGCGACACTCGTCGGCATGGTGCAGACGCCGCCGCTGCGCAAGCTCGGCGTATTCGACCTCGACCAGTTCTTCCCGCCGGCCGATCGCTCGAAGCTGGCGATGCGGCTCAACGGGCTGCTCGCCTCGCCGTCGTTCTCTGCGTGGTCGCAGGGATGGGCGCTCGACATCGAGTCGCTGCTCTACCGGGAGGACCACAAGCCGCGCTGCGCGATCGTCACGACGGCGCACCTCAGCGACGAGGAGCGCCAGTTCGTCACGTCAATCGTGCTGAGCAAGCTCGTCACCTGGATGCGGCGCCAGAGCGGCGTCACCGACCTGCGGGCGATGCTCTACATGGACGAGGTGATGGGCTACCTCCCCCCGACGGAGAACCCGCCGACGAAGAAGCCGATCATGACGCTGATGAAGCAGGCGAGGGCGTACGGCGTGGGGGTCGTGCTGTCGACGCAGAACCCGGTCGACATCGACTACAAAGCGATCTCGAACGCCGGGACGTGGATGATCGGCCGGTTGCAGACCGAGCGCGACAAGGCCCGGCTCCTCGACGGGCTGAGCGCGGCAGCGGGCGGGGTCGACATCGACGCCGTCGGCGCCACCATCGCCGGGCTCGACAAGCGCCAGTTCGTCCTGCGCAAGGCCGGAGAGGACCAACCCGAGGTGTTCACCACCCGCTGGGCGATGAGCTACCTCCGAGGTCCGCTGACCCGCGACCAGATCGCGACCCTGATGGAGGGCCGCTCGACGACCTCACCCGGCACGCCGAGCGCCCCGTCGCCGCCCGCCGACGCCACGACGGACCAGCCCGCGTCCCCGCCTGTGGCCGAGTCGATCGACTCGGCGGCTCCGGCTCGCGAAGACGCGGCGCCGCTCGGTGACGACGAGACACCGGTGATGCCCGAGGTCGCCGCAGGCATTCCGATCCGGTACGTCGACCCCGCCGCCCCATGGCTGGCGACAGTGGGTGCCGCGCCCGGCGGACGCCGGCTCGAACCGGCGGTGGTCGCTCGCGTCGCGGTCCGCTACGACGAGCGCAGCGCCGGCGACCTGGTGCACACCACCGAGTACGAAGCGGTCGTGTTTCCGCTCACGGCGCCGCTCGACGTGACCCGCGCCATCGCTGTCGACTACGACGACCGCGACCTCGTCGCCGACGCGCCCGCCGGCGCCGTCTACCGGCTCGGTGCGACCGAGCTGTCGAAGTCGGCGACGTACACCCAGGCCGGGCGCGACCTCGCCGACCACCTCGCCCGCACGATGACCTACGAGCTGCAGTTCAACCGCGAGCTGAAGCTGTTCTCGCGTCCCGGCGAGACGCCGGACGACTTCGCTGCGCGCTGCGCCGCAGCGGCTGAGGATCGCGCCGACGCCGAGGCCGCGACGCTGCGCGACAAGTACGACGCCAAGGTCGCCAAGCTCAAGACGCAGATCGACGCCGCACACGATCGGGCAGATGTCGTCGAGATTCAGGCCAAGGGCTCCACGCGCGACGATCTGCTGTCGACAGCCGGTTCGGTGCTCGGCGGTCTGCTGCGCGGCCGTGGCTCGATCGGTTCGGTCCTCACCAAGGCGGGACGCACACGGTCGCGTGCGCAGACGTCGGAACGCCGCATCGACGAGGCGGAAGGCAAGGTCTCCCGCTTGAACGACGAGCTCACCGCAGTCGAGACCGAGGCGACCGAGGAGCTGTCCGAGATCGCCCAGCGTTGGCAGGCCGTCGCGGCGCAGGTGGAGTCGATGGCGGTGACCGCCGAGAAGTCAGACGTCAAGGTCATCCAGCTCGTGCTGGCGTGGCTCCCGGTCGGCTGACGCCCGGGGCTGTCTACGCTTCGTGACGCCACGCGGGTGTGGCGGAACTGGCAGACGCGCAGGACTTAGGTTCCTGTTCCCACGAGGAGTGAGGGTTCGAGTCCCTCCACCCGCACCACCTGGCGCGACTACCGTCCGCCAGCGTGGACGTCCACGACATCCCCACCCCCGCGCCCGTCATCCAGTGGCCGGCTTTCGAGGCCAATCTGGCGGCGATGTCGGCCGCCCGACCTGGCACCTCGCTGCGACCACACGTCAAGGCGCACAAGTGCACGTCGATCGCCGCCGCCCAGGCCGAGCGTGGGCACACGGCGTTCACGTGTGCGACGCCGGGCGAGATGCTCGGCATGATCGACGCAGGTCTCGGCGACGACCTGCTGCTCGCCAACGAGACCGTCGACCCGCGGCGGCTGGCGGCACTCGCTGCGCGCCAGGACGACGCGTCGATCACCGTCGCGATCGACAGCGATGCCACGCTCGCTGCTGCGGCGCTCGCCGGCATCCGGCGCTGCCTCGTCGACGTCGACGTCGGTCTCCCCCGCTGCGGCTGCGCCCCGTCGGACGCCGGCCGTCTCGCCGACGCCGCACGGTCTGCCGGGCTCGAGGTGCGCGGCGTGATGGGCTACGAGGGTCACCTGATGATGGTGCCCGAACACGGCGATCGTCGCCGCCAGGTGTCCGATGCGATGGCGACGCTGGCGGGCGCGCACGCCGACGTCGGCGGCGACATCGTGTCGGCCGGCGGTACCGGCACGTTCGACATGTACGACGGCACCACGGTCACCGAGCTCCAGGCTGGCAGCTACGCGCTGATGGACACGCAGTACGCCACGCTCGGGCTCCCGTTCCGTCACGCACTGACGATCCTCGGAACCGTGATCGCCGTGAAGGACGGCTACGCCGTCGCCGACGTCGGACTGAAGGCCCTCGGAATGGACCACGGCAACCCGACGATCGCGTGGGAGGGCACGGCCGTCTGGTTCTGCAGCGACGAGCACGTCACGTTCGGCACGGGCGAGCTGCAGTTCACCGTCGGCGAACACGTGCAGGTCCTGCCCGCACACGTCGACCCGACGATGGCGATGCACGAGATCGCCTACGTCGTCGAGGGCGACACCGTCGTCGACGAGTGGCCGATCGACCTCCGCGGCTGGTCCTGACCCCAA
>JALZNU010000184.1 GCA_030857495.1 Actinomycetota bacterium
CGCCGCAGCGGGACTCGAGGTCGCCGGCTACTGCAGGACGACGTCGATTGCCGGGGCGTTCGTCAACAGCGCCGGTCACCGGGTCACCACGAAGTCGGCAGAGGTGGCGATGGACGGCGTCGCTCGCGTCGACGGCGTCGACGGTGTTGCCCGGCTCGCATCGGGACGTCTCGGCGACATCGACGGTGGCGTGTTGGGTGCTCGCGCCGCAGCGAAGGCACGTCACGGCGTCGATGCCGTCGAGCTGCCCCCGGGTCGCTACGAGGTGGTGTTCGAGCCGGCTGCGACGGCCGACGTGTTGCTCAACATGTCCGTCTACGGCTACAACGGCAAGTCCGTGCACGATGGCACGTCGTTCGTGCGGGTCGGCGAGGCGCAGCTCGACCCGTCCGTGACGCTCGTCGACGACGCGCTTGCGAGCGGCTCGGCCTACGACCCCGACGGCACGCCGCGCCGCCGTCTGACGGTGGTCGACGCCGGGGTGTCGGCCGCAGTGCCGCATGATCGGCGCACGGCGATGGCCGCAGGGGCGACGTCGACAGGGCACGGGACGCCGATGCCGACGTGGGGTGCGTTCGGCATGCAGCTCGGACTGTCGCCGTCGCGCCGCGTGGCAGGTGACGACGACGAGGTCGAGGGCCCGGCCGCACAGGCGTCGACGTTGGCGCTGGTCGCAGGTGTCACTCGCGGCGTCCTCGTGACCGACCTCTTCTACACCCGCGTCCTCGATCCCCGTCAGCTGGCAGTGACGGGCCTGACTCGCAACGGGGTGTGGCTCATCGAGAACGGGGAGATCACCACGCCGCTGCGCAACTTCCGGTTCACGCAGGCGTATCCGGAGGCGCTCGCGCCGGGGCGTGTGCTCGGCATCGGCTCGGTCGTCGAGCCGCAGCCTGACTCTTGGGCGTCGGCACGGTGGTGGGCCCCGGCAGTGCACCTCGCCTCGTGGAACTTCACGGGCGGTGCCTCCGGCTGACGCGATGTTGCCTGTGCGGTCGACGTCGCGAGCGACGCGGGATGCGCTTCGTGCGCACTTCCCATCAGGACTGGGGAGAGGCGATCAGGGTTTCGGAGTGGGGCGGCGTCGAGTACGAGATCATCGCGTCGCGTTTGCGGTCGGTGCCGAACACGGGGTGATCGATGGGCCGCACGAGGTAGCGCCGCGCCACGTCGCGATAGCCCTGGTAGAGGCCCGCCCCGCGGGCCGCGATTGCATCGGAGTCGAGCCGGCGGTGGGCGGCGGGGATGGCGTACCAGGCGAGGCCAGGTCGAGCATGGTGCGTGTGGTGCAGGTTGTTGTTGAGGTACAGCAGCGACCACGACCACCCGGTGCGCACCACCGCCGAACGCGTCCCGAACATCTCCTCACGGTGCTCGGCGAACGAGCGCAGCAGGGTGAGCGCGCCGCCGCCCCAGGCGACGCCGACGACATAGACCCACACCGGCATGCCCGACCGGACGACCACGGCGAGCACCGCGCCCACGCCGGCAAGGTGCGCGACGAGGCGGGCGACGTCAGCGGCGGTGCGGAGGCGGGCGACGGCGTCGACCATCGTGCGCACCGCCATCATCACGGGACCGAGCACCAGGCGCCCGAGGAGGGTGCGGAGTGCGTGGAGCACGGCACGCCGCACGGGTCCACAGCGTGCCCACGTCGCCGCCGAGACGTAGAAGCTCTCGGGGTCGGACGCCGGATCGGCGAGGTCGGGGTCGGCGTGGTGGGCGGTATGCGTGCGGCGGTAGCTCGGGAACGAGTTGACGAGCCCGAGCGGCGTGATCGCGACGAGGAGGTTGACGACCCGCCACGGTGTCGGGTGGCCGTGGACGACCTCGTGCTGGAGGGAGTTGTACCAGGCGCCGAGGAACGCGAGCGCGATCACGACGCCGGCAGTGGGGAGCGAGCCGTGGCGCGTCAGCAGGATCGTGAACCCGGCGGCGATGGCGCCGGCGACAGCGAGCGTCGGCCATTCGATCGAGGGTGGTCGCACCCGTCCACTTGTACGCCGTGTGGTGAGACTGCGCTTGGCGTTTCGCAGCACGTCTGTTGCGTCTACGCTACAAACGATGGATATTGGAGGACTGCGACCTGGGATGTTGGCCACGCGCCTCGGCGAAGCGATCCAGCGGAGCGGGCTGTCGAAGACCGAGTTCGCACGCCGAGCAGGTGTCGACCGCAGCACGCTGTCGCAGTTGCTGTCGCCCGGCAGCCCGCGGATGCCTCGCATCGACACCCTGCGCAGCCTCGCCGTGGCGCACGACCTGTCGCTCGATTGGCTGCTCGGGCTCTCCAATGCCGGTCCGCTCGAGGCAGAGCTCGTGCCCTACATGTCGTTCGAGGCACCATCGCCGAACGAGGTCGACGAGCGACTCCTCGGCTGGTTCGAGGACGCGGCAGACCACAAGATCCGCCTCGTCCCGGCGACGCTGCCCGACCTGTTCAAGTCCGAGGCGGTGATCCGCTTCGAGCGCTCCGGCGCGCTCGGCCCCGATGCAGCCCAGACGATCGCCACCACCGCCTCGCATCTCACATGGGCGAGGCACCCCGACACGGAGATGGAGTGCTGCTCGTCGGTGCAGGCACTCGCCGGCTTCGCCCGCGGTGAGGGCCCGTGGCGGCGACTCGGTGCGCCGGCTCGTCGTGAGCAGCTCGAGCGGATGATCGAGCTCACGACGGAGCTGTACCCGACGGTTCGCTGGTTCCTCTTCGACGGCGGGCGCCGGTATGCCGCTCCCGTCACGGTGTTCGGCCGCTCACGGGCGGCGCTCTACCTCGGCGGTCTCTACCTCGTGCTGACGTCGGTCGAGCACGTCCGCACGATCAGCAGGCACTTCGACGGCATCGTCCGCGACGCGACCGTGCAACCCACCTCGATCCCCACGCACTTGGCTCGCCTCCTCCGACAGGTGACGTGAGCCCATCACCCTGCGGCTGCGTCAGCGAAAACACGCGGCGCTGGCGGAAAGCGCTGACATAGGCGAGGAACCGGTGGGCCGCCCTGCAATGCACCGCTAGAACGACGTGACGGTGCTCGCCGTACGGGCCAGGGCCGTCGGGTCGAGCGTGACGCCGAGCCCAGGACGGTCGGAGAGCCGAATCCAGCCGGCGCCCTCGATCTCGATCGGCTCGGTGAGCAGGAAGTCACGTCGCGCCGTGGTCCACTCCGGCGGGTCGAACGGGAACTCGAGGAACGGTGCGCCGACCGTTCCGGCCGTGAGGTGGGCGTTGGCGACGAGCCCCAGGCCGTTGCCCCACGTGTGTGGCGTGAAGATCCTGCTCGCCGCTGCGACGTCGGCGGCAAGGCGTCGCAGGCCCGTGATCCCGAGGCTGCAGACGCAGTCGGGTTGGAACACGTCGAGGCAGTCCTGGCGCAGCAGCTCGTCGAACTCGTGGCGCTGGCGGGTCATCTCGCCGCCGGCGATGCGGATGTCGACCCGGCGGCGCAGCTCTCGGTGGCCGGCGTAGTCGCCGCGGTGGAGGGGCTCTTCCATCCAGTAGACGTGCTCGGCGGCGAGCGCCTCGGCGACCGCAGTCGCGTGTTCGAGGTCCCACGGCGGCGACGTGTCGTAGGGCATGCGCCAGCCCTGGTTGCAGTCGACCATGAGCTCGAGCTCGTCGCCCACGGCGTCGCGCACGGCTCGCACGGCGCCGAGATCATCGGCGAGCGAAGGGCGGCCGAAGCGGATCTTGAGCGCGGGGAACCCGGCGTCGCGGATCGACTCGGCGACGCGACCCATCTCCGCCGTCGCTCGGTGCACCCCGGTCGAGGCGTAGGCGCGGACGCGGTTGGAGGTCCCGCCGACCATCTTCCACACGGGCTCGTCGCGGATCTTGCCGGCGAGATCCCACAGGGCGACGTCGAGCGGCCACGGGCGGCCGGCGTGGAAGTCGAGGTTGGCGAGCACGGCACCGTGACGATCGAGATCGAGCGGATCCTGACCGATGAAGTAGACCTCGTTGCCGGCGAACCCGTGCATCGCGTCGCCCGAACCGATGCCGACGTTGCCGGCGTCGTCACGAACCTGGACGACCGTCGCCGGGAAGTGGGTGCGCGGGCGGGGATCCCACGACGCAGGAAAAGGCGGGTCGAGCGGGAGCCGATGATGGCTGATGTCGATGCGGGCGATGGCCGTCATCGCCGACCTCCGTGTTCGCACCACGTCGTCCACCGCTGCAGTGTGCGTTCTGCAAGGTGGTGGCGATCGGTGGGTCCCGGCGTGCTGGCGTTGTTGTCGAGCATGGGGAGGTTCTCCTCGGCGCCCATCGTGGCAGCGATACGTCCTGCGTCGGCCCCGATCGCGCCGATGGCGGTGGCCACGTCGTCGAAGCCGACGTCGGCGAGCAACGTCTCGTAGCGCTCGGCGAGCCCCGCGACGGGGACACCGGCGGCGCCGGCGACGGCGAAGTAGCGGTCGTGGGCGGCGTCGACGTTCCAACCG
>JALZNU010000185.1 GCA_030857495.1 Actinomycetota bacterium
GCGCCGGACGGCCCGGCGTCTCCGGCCACGGCAGCACAGCGCCGTAGGGCTGTGCCGGGTCGGTGCTGGCGAGCACCACCGCATCCCCTCCCCTGGCATCGTCGCGGCCCGTGCTGCGCAACCGATCGACCGCCCCCGGCAGCGCGAACTGGGCCGCGCCGAGCCCGGCGACGAAGTAGCCGCGTCGCAACTGGCCGCGCTCTTCGAGCACGCGCAGCACGGGGTAGACCGCGCTGTAGCCACCACGCAGCCCCTCGGACAACACTGCCTCACGGGTGACGACCCCGTGTCGCTCGGCGAGCTGCACCGCCGTGGCGTGTGCCACCGCCGTGTCGGACGGACGCGGCTCGAGCAACGGCGCGACGAGGCTCCACCGACCTGCACCCGCCGGCGGTCCGATGCTGCGCAGCCGGCCGGGCCGAGGGCGCGACGGCTGGCGGCGCCGCGCCAGGCCGGCGACGATCATCGCCCGGAGGGGCGCCAGCGAGTCGTTGGTGACCTCGCCCGCCCAGACGAGATCCCACAGCGCGACGAGCAGTTCTTCGTCCGTGGTGCCCGGCGGCGGGCACGACCGCAGCGAACCCCAGAAGCTCGCTCCGTTGACGGCGAGGTGCTGTCGCACGGCGTCGTGCAGCGGGCCGTCGGGTGCGGACAGCTCGTCCCACAAGGGCTCCAGTGACGGGAGCTGATCGACGAAGCACAGTCGCACCCGTCCGTCGCGGGCACCGATCGACCCGGCACCGATCCACACGACGTCGCCGCCGGTGCACAGCTCGTCGAGCATGGTGGCGCGGTACGAGTCGACGCGGATGGACAGCACGTCGGGCTCGAGCGTCGAGGCGACGACGGCGGCACCGGCAAGCTGACCGAGCGTCTCCACGAGCGCCTCGAGTCCGCGACGCCCACTCGCGATGCCGTGCCACACGCGCAGGAAGCGACCGACGACCTCAGGCTCGACGGGCTCGACCTCGCGCCGCAGCGCAGCGAGCGAACGGCGCCGGAGGCGGCGCAGCACGTCGGAATCGCAGATCTCGCGGCTGACCCCTCCGGGGCGGAACTCGCCTTCGACGAGGCGGTCCTCGTCGACGAGTGCGGCGACGGCACCGGCGATGCGCTCGGGTGGAGCGCCGAGCCGGCGCGCGACCTCGGCGACCGTGAACGGGCCGTGCGACCTCGCGTACCGCCCCACGAGCCGCTGGAGAGGCCGGGCGACGGGTTCGGTGAGCACCTGGGGCAGTCCGGCCGACAGCGCGCAACCGAGCGCGTCGCGGTACCAGGCGGCGTCCTCGACGGCGACGAAGCGCATCTCCGCGCGCTCGCCCTCGCCGACACCCACTTCGACGGCACGCCGGGAGGCGACGAGGTCGCCGATCCACGGCTCACCGTCGCCCTCGCAACGCAGCGAGACCTCAGTGGCGGTGAGATCGCCGACCTCGCGCAGCACGTCGTGCAGCTCGTCGGCCGAGCGTGCCCTGCGCCCGTCGGCGAGACGCTGCAGCTCGAGCTCGACGTCGGCGAGCACATCGGCGTCGAGGAGCTCGCGCAGCTCCTCGGCTCCGAGCAACTCGCGCAGGAGATCGCGATCGAGCGCGAGCGCCGCGGCACGGCGCTCGGCGAGCGGCGCGTCACCTTCGTACATGTAGGTCGCGATCCAGTTGAACAGCAGGCTGCGCGCCATGGGGCTGGCCGACCCCGTGTCGACATTGACGACGCGCACCGCACGCGACCGGATGTCGCCGAGCACCTCACGCAGCGCCGGGAGGTCGAACACCTCCTGCAGACACTCGCGCGACGTCTCGAGCAGGATCGGGAAGCTCGGGTACTTGGCGGCGACTGCGAGGAGGTCGGCGGCACGCTGACGTTGCTGCCACAGCGGCGTCCGGCGGTCGGGGCGACGGCGGGGCAGCAGCAGCGCACGACCCGCGCATTCGCGAAAGCGCGACGCGAACAATGCGGTGCGAGGCAGCGCCGACACCACCAGCTCGTCGGCATCCTCGGCCTCGAACACGACGGCATCGGGCGGCAGCTCGTCGGCGGACTCGGGCAGCCGGATGACGATGCCGTCGTCGCCCCACATGGTCTCCACCGGCACCCCGAAGTGGTCGCTGAGGCGTTGCTCGATGGCCATCGCCCACGGCGCGTGCACGGGTGTGCCGAACGGGGAGAGCACGCAGACCCGCCAGTCGCCGATCTCGTCACGGAAGCGCTCGACGACGATGGTGCGGTCGTCGGGCACGACGCCGGTGGCCTCCGCCTGCTCGTCGAGGTAGGCGAGCAGGTTGGCCGCTGCCATGTCGTCGAGGCGGTAGTGGTCGGCGAGGCGATCGAGCGCGTCCCCCGACGACATTGACCGCAGCTCGCGCACGGCGGCGCCGACCGAACGACCGAGCTCGAGCGGTCGTCCAGGACGGTCGCCGTGCCAGAACGGCATCTTGCCGGGGAGTCCGGGCGCCGGCGTGACGGTCACGCGCTCGAACGAGATGTCCTCGATGCGCCACGTGGATGCGCCGAGCAGGAACGTCTCGCCGACACGACTCTCGTACACCATCTCCTCGTCGAGCTCGCCGACTCTCGCGCCGTCGGGCAGGAACACCCCGAACAGGCCACGATCGGGGATCGTGCCGCCGCTCGTCACGGCGAGGCGCCGGCTGCCAGCGCGCGCACGCAACATGCCCGTTGCCCTGTCCCACACGATGCGCGGACGGAGCTCGGAGAACTCCTCGCTCGGGTAGCGCCCTGCGAGGAGATCGAGCGTGTTGTGCAGCAGCTCGTCACCGAGCTCGGCGAAGTTGGCGGCGCGTCGCACCATGGCCGCGATCTCGTCGAGCGGGCACTCCTCACGGATCGCGACGTGGGCGACGATCTGCTGGGCAAGCACGTCGAGCGGGTTGCGCGGGTAGCGCGTGCGCTCGATCTCGCCGTCGAGCATCTTGCGCACGACGACCGCCGCCTCGAGTAGGTCTCCGCGGTGCTTCGGATAGATCGTGCCGCGACTCGGCTCGCCCACCTGGTGGCCGGCTCGACCGATTCGCTGCAGCCCTCGGCTCACCGCGCCGGGCGATTCCACCTGCACGACGAGGTCGACGGCGCCCATGTCGATGCCGAGCTCGAGGCTGCTCGTGGCGACGAGGCCGCGCAGCGTGCCCTGCTTCAACTGATCCTCGATGACGACTCGCTGCTCTCGCGCCAACGAGCCGTGGTGCGCCTTGACGAGGTCGGGATCATCCTCGCCGATCACGCCCTGTTCGACCGCCAGCTCGTTGAGCTTCGCCGCGAGGCGCTCGGCCTGGCGACGGGCGTTGCAGAAGATGATGGTGGAGCGGTGCTCTAGCACCTGCGCCAGGACCCGCGGGTAGATGCTGGGCCAGATGCTGGCGCGCCGCTCGGACATGGCTGCCGTCGCGGGACCGCTGCGCAGCGACTCGTCGGCGACCACCTCGCCGAGGCGCGACATGTCTTCGACGGGGATGACGACGTCGACGTCGAGCTGCTTGCCGATGCCGGCGTCGACGATGGTGACAGGACGTGGGCGCCCGTCGCTGCCGAACCCGCCGAGGTAGCGGGCAACCTCTTCCAGCGGCCGCTGCGTGGCTGACAGACCGATGCGCTGCAGCGGCTGCTCGGTCAGCTCCTCGAGACGCTCGAGCGAGAGTGCGAGGTGGGCGCCGCGCTTGGTGGGCGCGAGCGCGTGGATCTCGTCGATGATGACCGTCTCGACACCGACGAGCGTCTCGCGAGCGGACGACGTGAGCATCAGGTAGAGGCTCTCGGGGGTCGTGATGAGCAGGTCGGGCGGGCGGCGGATCAGGCGTTGGCGTTCGGAGGCTGGTGTGTCGCCCGTGCGCATCGCCACGAAGGGTTCGGTGATCGCGGTGTCCATCCGCTCGGCGGCGAGCGCGATGCCGCGCAGGGGCGACCGCAGGTTCTTCTCGATGTCGAACGCAAGCGCCCGCAACGGTGAGACGTAGAGCACTCGAGTGCGGCGGGTGCGGTCGTCGGTGGGCGGCGACGTCATCAGCGAGTCGAGCGCGGCGAGGAACGCCGTGAGCGTCTTGCCGCTGCCCGTGGGCGCGCAGATGAGGGTGCTCTCGCCCGCCACGATGTGGGGCCAACCCTGCTCTTGAGCCGTGGTCGGCGCCGCGAACGACGTGGCGAACCACCCGCCGACGGCGGGTGAGAACTGGTCGAGCACGGGATGCGAGGCGATCCCGTCAGCGTACAAACGGCCTGTGACACCGCTCCGGTGCCACAGGCCGTTCAGGTGGTGGTCACGTGCTCGTGATCTTCAGGTCGATCGCGAGCTCGATGTCGTCCCCGTCGGCCGTCACGCTCATGTCGGAGGTGTAGTCCGACGTCAGCAGCAAGGGGTTGGTGCGGCTGACGCGAACCTCTCCGGTTCCCGTGAAGTCGCC
>JALZNU010000186.1 GCA_030857495.1 Actinomycetota bacterium
CGCAGATGGCCGTCGCTGACATGTGGCTCGATCGACTGCCGGCGAAGGTGACACTCGTCGACGGCCGGCCGATGTCGAGGCATGGTGCGCACGGCCGTGCGTTACCGTTCGAGGCGTGCCGCTGCGCGATGGGGCGCCGCTCGATGTCGTGCGTGAGATCTGCCTCGCGCTGCCTGAGGTGACCGAACGGCTCTCGCACGGTGCACCGACGTTCTTCGTCAAGAAGTCGTTCCTCATGGTGTGGCCAGATGGTCACCACGACAACCAGTTCCCGCACCTGTGGGCAGCGGCAGCGCCCGGCGTGCAGGCCGAGGTGATCGAGGATGAGCCGGCACGGTTCTTCCGCCCGCCCTACGTCGGCGGACGGGGATGGATCGGTGTCCGTCTTGCTGACGCCTTCGATGCGGCGGGGACACGAGAGCTGCGAGCGATCTGCACTGATGCCTATCGCGCCGTGGCACCGCCGAAGCTCGTCGCCCGACTCTGATCGCGCGGGGAACGTCGGGTCTGTCAGCGTTGTCCGCCAGCGCGGCGTGTTTTCGCTGACGCAGGCGGTGTGGGGTCGGTAGGACGCTGCGGGAACGAGACCACTAGCGTCCGGCGATGAGTTTCCGCGTCGTCCTGCCGACGCTCGACGACTCGGACGCTCCGCAGCTCGAGGTGCTCGACGGCTGGTCGAACGTCGTGCAGCGCCAGCTGCGTCGTGGCGGTGCCCGTTCCTACGAGCGACCTACCGTCTGTGCGCTGCTGACGATCTTCTCGATGCAGCGGCCCGGGTTCGTGTTCTACGACGTGGGGGCGAACATCGGCTACTACTCGACGCTGTGTGGGCGCTTGTTCGAGCCCGCTGCGGTCGTGGCGTTCGAGCCGACGCCGGAGACGGCGGACTGGGCGCGCAGGATCGCCGACGCCAACGGCGTGGCGGCGACCACGAGGGTCGAGCAGGTCGCCGTCGGCCGGGAGTCGGGGCAGGGTCTGCTGCACCTGTCCGACGTGTCGGAGGCGTCGAACTCGCTCGTCGCCGGGTTCAAGCCGAGCCAGTCGTCGGTGCCGGTGGACATCGTCACGATCGATGACTACGTGGCGGAGTCGGGGCTCGTGCCCGATGTCGTCAAGATCGACGCCGAGGGTTTCGAGCCCGAGGTGCTGGCCGGCGCTGAGCGGACCTTGGCCGAGCACCGGCCGGTATTGGTCGTCGAGGTGCTCTACCGGTTCGGGCACGACCACGGACCGTCGATCGAGGCCGAGTTGCGTGGGATCGGGTATCACCGCTACCGGCTCGTGCGCCATCCGCGCTGGCGCGAGTGGCCTCGCCTGCGCGGCGGTCGCCCGCCGGCGAACCCCGCGCCGGGCCGCGAGGGGGAGGGATCCGAGCACCGTGACTGGTTGCTGAGCGCCGATTCGCTGTCCGAGGAGTTCGTGCAGCGCTACGAGCAGTGGTCGGAGGCGCTACGGACGTGCAGTGCCCGTCGCAACGTCGGCGACCCAGGTCGCTCCTCGTCCCGGTAGGTTCGGGCCCTCATGCGCGCGGGACACACGGCGGGACGGGGAATGATCCCGACGGCGTTCGGCACTCTCGGCATCGTCTACGGAGACATCGGCACGAGTCCGCTGTACGCCTTCCGCGAGGCGTTCAACCATGGCGATCTCCGCCTCGACGAGACGTCGGCTTTCGGCACGGCGTCCGTGGTGTTCTGGGCGCTCGTGCTCGTGATCTGCGTCAAGTACATGCTGCTCGTGATGCGTGCCGACAACCAGGGTGAGGGCGGCATCCTTGCGCTTACCGCGCTGGTGGCCTCGCGGTCGTCGGCGACGAAGGTGACGGGGGCACTGATCGGACTGGGGATCTTCGGGACGGCGCTGCTCTACGGCGATGGTCTCATCACGCCGGCGATCTCGGTGCTCAGCGCCGTCGAGGGCCTCGAGCAGGTGACGACGGCCTTCGACTCGTGGATCATCCCGATCGCGGTCGCGATCCTCGTCGCACTGTTTCTCGTGCAGCCGCGCGGCACGACGGGGATCGCCAAGGTGTTCAGCCCCGTGATGGTGCTGTGGTTCGTGTTCATCGCTGTCCTCGGCGTGTCCCAGATCGTCCAGAACCCGGGTGTGCTTCGCGCCATCTGGCCCGGCTACGCGGTGTCGATGTTCGTCGACCAGCCGCTCGATGCCTTCATTGCCCTCGGTTCGATCTTCCTCGTGGTCACTGGAGGCGAGGCGCTGTACGCCGACATGGGTCACTTCGGTCGGAAGTCGATCCAGCTCAGCTGGTACGTGATCGTGTTCCCCGCGCTGATCGCCAACTACTTCGGCCAGGCGGCGTTGATGGCACGAGAGCCGGCGACGGAGGAGTCACCGTTCTTCGAGATGGTGCCCGAAGCGCTGCTCGTGCCGTCGGTGATCCTCGCAACGGCTGCCACCGTGATCGCCTCGCAGGCGTTGATCTCGGGTGCGTTTTCGTTGACGGCGCAGGCGATCCAACTCGACTACCTCCCGCGACTCGAGATCCGGCACACATCGAGCGACCAATCGGGCCAGATCTACGTGCCGTTGATCAACTGGCTGTTGATGGCAGGTTGCATCGCGCTCGTCATCGGGTTCCGCACGTCGAGCAACCTCGCCTCGGCATATGGCATCGCCGTGACGACGACGATGGTGATCACCGCGATCTTGTTCCACCGCTGCGCGCGCGACAACTGGGGCTGGCCGCTGTGGAAGGCGAACCTGATCGTCTCGCCGCTGTTGCTCGTCGATGTCGCCTTCTTCTCCGCCAACGTGCCGAAGATCCCGACGGGTGGCTGGCTCCCGTTGCTGGTCGGTCTCGGGCTCGTGGTGCAGATGACCACGTGGCGCAAGGGCCGCCAGATCGTCGCCGACCGCGTGCAGCGTGGCCGCCGTCCCATCGCAGATGTCCTCGACGACGCGCGTGCGACCGGAGTCCATCGTCCTTCAGGCGCTGCCGTCTACATGTTCAAGGGCTCCGAGGGTGCGCCGCCGGCGTTGATCACGAACCTCGCCCACAACCATGCCCTGCACGAGACGACGGTGGTGCTGTCCGTCGATACGGCCGAGACGCCACGCGTCGCGCCCGAGGACCGGTTGCACGCGGGCGATTTGGGCGACGGCGTCTACCGGGTCGTGATCTGCTACGGCTTCATGGAGGATCCGGACGTCGTCGAGGCGCTCGCGGGTTTCGCGCCGAACGGGGTCGACTTCGACCCGAGGAAGGCGACGTACTTCATCGGACGCGAGACACCGTTCTCCTCCGAGGTGGAGGGCATGCCGATCTGGCGGGAGAAGCTGTTCGAGGTGCTCGATCGCGGCGCAGCGAGCGCCTCTCGGTTCTTCAACCTGCCGCGCGATCGTGTGTTCGAGGTGGGTTCGCACGTCGAGATCTGATTTCTCGCCCGCCGGCCGAGCCTCGGCCGGGCGCCACGGTTGCGTGGTCGTCGGCGCGTACACTTGGCGCGGTGGGCTCCTCTGATCGCGCGCTCGACCAGCAGGCGGTCGACGAGCCGACGGTCGAGCACCCTGCGGTGCCGTTGGTGCCGGGTCAGCCTCCGACACCCGTCGCCGGCAACGGTGTCACGAGCGCGCGCTCCCGTTCGGATGATGCCCCGGCCGAGGGCGTCGAGGCGCCAGACGTGAGTCGTGGTGACGACGGCGGTGAGGACGACGACGCGACGGCCGACGGCGGGAGTGATGATGGCAGCGCAGAGTCGATTCGCGCCCGCGCGGTGCGCTCGCTTGCCGGCATCCGACGCTCGCCGGTGATCCCTCCGCCACCCCCGGGCCCGCCCGAAACGCGTCGCGAACCCGAGACCGCCGTCGTCCCGGCTGCGCCGGTGCGACGCACCGTGGTCGACGCCGAACGTCACCTGATCGCACCCGTCGAGCGGTCGGTCGGGCGTCGCCCCAGGGCGCGCAAGGTCACCAGGGTGCTGCGTCACGTTGACCCGTGGAGCGTGTTCAAGGTGGCCGCCGTGTTCTCCGTCGTGATCTACGGCGTCGTGCTGACGGCGGGCGTGCTGCTGTGGAACGTCGCCTACTCGACGGGCACCGTCGACAACATCGAGCAGTTCTTCGAGTCGTTCGGATGGTCGGACTTCGAGTTCGAGGGCAGCGCGATCTATCACAACGCCTGGATCGGGGGACTGTTCGTTGCCGTCGCGTTCACCGGCTTCGCCGTGCTCGGGGCGACGCTGTTCAACCTCATCACCGACCTCGTCGGCGGCGTGCGGATGACGGTGCTCGAAGAAGAGGTCGTGGAGCGCACGGCGTCGCCGACGCGCCGGTTCACGGTTCGCCGTACAGCGCCGCAGCGACCCGGCGACCCCGGCGAACGCGGCGACCTGACGGCGTTCGCCGGTTCCCCGGCGGTTGAGGAAC
>JALZNU010000187.1 GCA_030857495.1 Actinomycetota bacterium
CCGGGTTCACCGGCTACTCGCTCCCCGACGACTTGCTGTCGGGCACCGGGTTGCGCATCACCCACGCGATCATCCTGGCGATCCCGTTCGTCGGCGAGCGGACCACGTACCTGCTGTTCGGCGGCGAGTGGCCAGGCACCGACATCATCGGCCGGCTCTACCCGGTACACATCCTTCTACTCCCGGCGTTGATCGTCGCATTGCTCGGGATGCACCTCGGCCTCGTGTGGCGCCAGAAGCACACCCAGTTCAAGGGGCCGGGCCGAACCGAGCACAACGTCGTCGGCGAGCGGGTGTGGCCCTCGTTCGCGATGAAGTCGATCGGACTGATGTTCATGACCGCCGGTGTGATCACGGCGATGGGCGCGCTCTTCCATGTCAACGCCGTCTGGCTCTACGGGCCGTACGACACGGCGGCAGCTACGTCGTACTCACAGCCCGACTGGTACATCGGGTTCCTAGAGGGTTCGCTTCGGATCTTGCCGCCGTGGGAGACGCGCATCGGTGGTTTCATGATCAACCACCTCGTCTTCTCCGCAATTCTCATCCCCGGCGCGATATTCGGCGCCCTCCTGGTCGTGCCGTGGATCGAGCGCCGCTTCACGAAGGACGACGCCGAGCACCACCTGCTCGACCGTCCACGTGACGCGCCGATCCGCACGGCGACCGGTGCCGCTGCGATCGCGTTCGTCTCGGTGCTGTTCCTCGGCGGTTCGCAGGACGTCATCGCCGGCACGTTGAACATCTCGATCGGCCACGTGACGACGCTGCTGCAGTTCGGCGCCCTGGTGGCTCCCCCCGTCACCTGGTACGTCACGTACCGGCTGTGCCGCGTGCTCGCCGACCGACCGGGCGCCGAGCGCACCGAGCGCGGCGGCGCCGTGCGACGTGACGCGTCGGGCGGCTACCACTCCGTCGCCGATCCCTCGACCGATCCGGCCGGCACGGACGGTGACCGCGCGAACGGGGCCGGCACGTCGGTCGGCGGTGTCGCCCACGCCTCCCGATCGTCGGAGACGTCGACGTGACGGCGTGGTCGACCGTCCCTGCGGGCCCCGGTGCGCCGCCGCTGCTCACCGAGCAGGCAGCGGACATCGAGCAGATCTGGGATGCGTTCTTCTACATCGCGCTCGGAGTCGGTGCGCTCGTCGTCGCGCTGTTGGCGTGGGTGATCCTCCGCTACCGCCATCGCGACGACGTGCTGCCGCGCCAGCGCCACGCCCACATTCCGTTGGAGATCGGGTACACGGTCGTGCCGTTGCTCATCGTCGTCGGGTTGTTCGCCGTCACGTTCGGTTCGGTGCGGGCGATCGACGAGCTCGGCGACGACACGGATCTCGTCGTCGAGGTGACCGGCTTCCAGTGGCAGTGGCAGTTCGAGTACCCGGAGTCGGGCCTCACCGTCGTCGGCGACGAGACGACCGATCCCGAGCTCGTGCTGCCGGCCGGGGCGACCGTGCGGTTCGAGATGACCTCGCTCGACGTCATCCACTCGTTCTGGATCCCCGCGTTCCGCTTCAAGCGCGATGTGATCCCCGGCATCGTCACCCGCTTCGAGGTCGACGTCACCGACGCCACGGGGACGTTTCCCGAGGCCGGCGTGTGCGCAGAGTTCTGCGGTCTCGACCACCACAAGATGGGCTTCGGTGTGCGCGTCGTGACGGCCGACGAGTTCGACGCGTGGGCAGCCCAGGAGGCCGGACGATGAGCACGATCGGCTACGAGCGCAGTTCGCTCGTCTCGATCGACGAGATGATCGCTCCCGCCACGGACGCGCCCGGCGACCGCGCAGGGCACGGTGGAGGACTGCCGCGCACGCTGTCGGAATGGCTGACCACCACCGATCACAAGGCGATCGGCGTCGCCTACGCGATGACGTCGATGGTGTTCCTCGCGATCGGTGGACTGCTGGCCGGCATCATCCGGGCCGAGCTCGCCGAACCGGGGCTGCAGCTGGTCGACGAGGCAACGTACAACAGCGTGTTCACGATCCACGGCAGCGTGATGGTGTACCTGTTCGCCGTCCCGTTCGGCTTCGCACTCGCCAACTACCTCATCCCGCTGCAGATCGGGGCGGCCGACCTGGCGTTCCCGCGACTCAATGCGCTGTCGTACTGGCTCTATCTGTTCGGCGGCCTGATCATGCTGCTCGGCTTCGTCACCGACGGTGGCGCCGCCGGCTTCGGTTGGTTCGCCTATCCGCCACTGTCGGGGGCGTCGGAGTCGCCCGGTCTCGGTGCCGATCTGTGGATCATCTCGGTGATACTGACGGGGACGTCGGGCACGCTCGGCGCGGTCAACGTGATCGCCACCGTCACGATGCTGCGCGCCCCCGGCATGACGATGTTCCGCATGCCGATCCTCACGTGGAACCTGTTCCTCACGAGCTTCATGGTGCTACTGGCGTTCCCCGTGCTGACCGGAGCGCTGATCATGCTGCTCGCCGACCGCCAGTTCGGCACGACCTTCTTCGACCCGGGAGCGGGAGGAACGCCGATCCTGTGGCAGCACCTGTTCTGGTTCTTCGGTCACCCGGAGGTGTACATCATCGCCTTGCCCTTCTTCGGGGTGGTCACCGAGATCATCCCGGTGTTCTCCCGCAAGCCAATCTTCGGGTACCGGGGACTCGTGCTGGCGACGTTGGCGATCGCCGCGCTGTCGACGTCGGTCTGGGCGCACCACATGTTCGTGACGGGTCAGGTGGTACTGCCGTTCTTCGCCGCCACGTCGTTCCTCATCGCCGTGCCGACGGGCGTCAAGGTGTTCAACTGGATCGGCACGATGTGGGGTGGGTCGCTGCACTTCGAGCCACCGCTCGTGTTCGCCATCGGGTTCATCGTCACGTTCGTGGCGGGCGGGTTGACCGGAGTGATGCTCGCCTCGCCGACACTCGACTTCAACTTGTCCGACACGTACTTCGTCGTCGCCCACCTCCACTACGTGATGGGCGGCACGGTGGTGTTCGCGTTCTTCGCCGCCGTCTACTTCTGGTGGCCGAAGGTGACGGGCCGGATGCTCGGCCGGCGCCTCGCGCACGTGCAGTTCGCGCTGCTGTTCATCGGGTTCAACATGACGTTCTTCGTGATGCACATCCTCGGACGCGACGGGATGGCTCGCCGTGTCGCCGACTACTCCCCCACGGACGAGTTCGAGACGCTCAACCTGATCTCGTCGCTCGGGATGCTCGTCATCACGCTGTCGATGGTCCCGTTCTTCGTCAACATCGTGCGCGGGCTGCGTGGACCGAGGGATGCCGGCGCCGACCCGTGGCACGCCAACTCGCTCGAGTGGGCGACGTCGTCGCCGCCCCCCGAGCACAACTTCACGTGGCTGCCGCCGATCCGGTCCGAGCGTCCCGTGTTCGACCTGCGATGGTCCGGGCACGACGACGTCGCTGCGCCCGGTGTCTCCGCCGCGCTTGCCCGGCGGCGCGACGAGTCGGGAACGGCGGCTGACGAGCCGTCGACGCCGGGGCCGCTCGACGACGACCGCGACACCGCAGCGCACGGCAAGGAGAAGGTGGTCGAGCGCAGCATCACGGTGGAGACCACGCTCTGGGCGGGGGTCGCCGTCTACTTCGCCGTGATCGGCGCGATCTACATCGCCGTCGACGGTGACCCGGCCGGCATCAGCCTGTTGCTGCTGGCGACAGGACTCGGCGGGCTCGTCGCGGGATGGTTGTGGGACTTCCGCCGTCGCCACCCCGAGCCGCGGCCGCAGGATCGTCTCGACGCCGACGCCAGCGACGAGACGGGCGTCGTCGGGATCTATCCGACTGCCAGCGTTCGGCCACTGGCGCTGGCCGGCGGGATGAGCGCGATCGCGCTGGGGGTTGCGCTCGGGTCGTGGATGACCATCGCCGGGCTCGCCATCGTGGCGTCGCAGGTCGCGCTGCTCGTGAGAGACGCCGACCGATGACGGTCCTCGCCCACTCGGGCTACGACCACGTCACGTTCGTCGCCATCGCGGTCGTCCTCGTCGCCGGTTTCGGCGCCGTCTGGTGGCGCGACACTGCCCGGTCGCTCGTGCGGTTCGGCTGCTGGACGATCGCAGTCGTGCTCGTGCTGCTCGCCAGTAGCCCGCGCTTCGAATCGGTCGCCGAGCGCAGCTTCACCGGCCACATGGTGCAGCACCTGCTCGTCATCATCGGCGCTGCGCCGCTGTTCGTCGTCGCTCGACCGGTGCACACCTTGCTCGCCGCCGGTGTCATTCGGACGACGCCGCTCGGACGGCGGGTCGGTGCGGCATGGCACCGGAGTGCTCCGCTCGTCGCGCCGGTCCTGTTCCTCGGCGTCCTCTTCGCCACGCACCTCACCGCGATCTACGACGACGCGCTCGGCAACCGCTGGCTGCACGAGGCCGAGCACGCCGGCTACCTGCTCGGC
>JALZNU010000188.1 GCA_030857495.1 Actinomycetota bacterium
TCACGCAGCGGTCGATCTGCTTGACGATGTCGAGCACGGCGTTGCCGAGGCGGACGCTCCGCCCGACGAGGTGGTCGACCGTGTCCCCGTCGACGACGACGTTGGGCCGGAAGCGGCGCACGTCCCAGTCGCGCAGATCACCGGTGGCGACGATGCTCACCCGGGTGCGCTGGGAGTCGTGGTAGACGCCGGCGGGACCCTGCCAGGACACGACCTCGCTCGACTCGTCCTCCGCATCGACCCGGATCTCGTAGGTGCTCGGCGCGGCGACCGCGCCTGCGAGGTGGACGGCCCGCCCGATCCACGCCGAGATGACGACATCGTCAGCGGTGACGGTGCCGTCGGGGAGTCGCAGCGAGGCTCTCCCGTCCTCGCTGAGCATGCCCGTGGCGAACAGGAGCGAGGGATCGAGACGGCCAGTGAGGGCAACGCCGGTCTCGACGTCGATGAGGGCATGGCTGCGGTCGCCGTTGATGCCGTGCTCGCCGATCGCGGCCGAGTCGAGCGCCTCGCCCTGCGCGGATTTCACCGGATACCGGTAGAGCCCGACGATCTCCATCAATCCGAACCCACTGTGGGCTCGACCACCTCGGCGCCCTCGATGCTCTCGAGCAGCCCGGGCAATGCAGCGATCAGTGCCTCACGGAGCGTGTCGGGTTCGAGTTCGTCGGATGCCGTTCCCTGGACAGCGAAGAGCACGAGCAGGTCGTCGCTCATCCAGGCGACCTGACGGAAGTCGATGGCCTCGTAATCCTTCTGATGCCGGCACGTCGCGGTGTACATCTCGCCATCGGCATAGTCGTCGAGCCGCTCGACGTCCACGCCGATGCATCGCTTCTCGGGCAGGTTGGTGTCTTCGCTGAGCAGGTCGTCCATGAACCGCTCGAATCCGGCTTCGTACGGTCGCGTCACCGTCAATCCGAGGTTGTTGAGCGGAGCGGCGGTCTCGGGGATCACCGAGTTGCCACCGGAACCGCACTGGAGCAGCGGGCGGTCCACGTTGCCGTCGAAGAACACGTACGAGTCGCTCGAGCCGCGGTCGAGGACGTCGTAGAGCTCGACTCGACCGGATGATCGGACGAACGCCTGGAAGATCACGTCGACCCGAGTGCTCGGGCAGCCGTCGATGTAGTCGCCCTCGAGGTCGTCGTCGAGTGCGCGGTAGGCGACGTCGAAGCGCTCCCGTGCCGGTTGGGAGTCGATCGCCGGCTCACCGGGGCGCAGCACCAACGCGGCCACGATGGCGCCCGCGGCAATGAGGACGAACGCCGCACAGGTGGCCATCCAACGGCGCCGTCCCCGCCGGGGTTTGGCGTCCCGTGCCAACGGATGGGCGAACATCGCTGCTGGAGGGACGGGAGGCGCCGGCGGTTGCCAACCGTCCCCGCCAGGTGGAGTCGGCGGTGGCGGAGAGGTCGGAGAGGGCGGAGGCGGGGGGAGCGCCGACATGACGCGTTCACGCTACTGGTCGGCTGCGTGGTCGGGGATCGCCCCGGGTGGCGTCAACTCGGCGGCCCCGACGTTGCAGCGGGGTGATCGTGTCACCGCGCTTCAGGGCCCACGCCCTGGCCTCCTGCACCTCGATCTGCACCTCGATGCCGAGCGCGAAGGCAGACTCGGCGAGCCGCCGCTCGAACGGCGTGTACGGCCGCAGCGACGGTTCCACCGTCCCGCCGGTGAGGCGCTCGTAGCTGGTCGCCATGTTCGCCATCGTGAGGTCGAACAGCTCGCCGCGCCGCCGTGCCGGGTCGGTGTGCAGCTCGTGCCCGCCGAGCGTGCGCGCCGGTGATCGCGACGAGCGCACGGTAATCATGTATCACGGCGAGACGACGTCGAAGCCGAGGCCGATGGCCGCCGGCACCTGCACAGGATCGATCGTGACGAGCCGTCGCGGCGGCGGCAGGCGCAGCGCAGCGGCGAGGTGGATGCCGTCGGAGAGGCGGATCGGGCGCTCGCGGGTGAGGCGGGCGGCGTCGTCGAGGCATCGTTGATCGACGGGGATCACGTGGACGTGGTCCCAAAGTCGGCGAACGGCGTCCTCCAAGTCGCTGCGCACGATCTCGTCGTCGGCGAGCCGGTCGATGGCGGCGAGCGCCTCGGTCAGCGCCACCGCCGAGGCGAAGACGTGTTCGCCGCCGTCGTCCTGGGCAGCAGCGATCGCCTCGACGACGACGCCGCGGTGGCGCCCGTCGATCACAGCTCCGAGCAGCGCGCTCGCGTCGAGCACCAGCGACATGGTCGACCAGCCCGGCTCAGCCGCGCAGCTCGCGCAGCGCCTGGTCGATGCGTGTGCCGCTCCAGATGCTGATGCCTTCGCCGGGTCGCCACCGTCGACGCCGTGGCGGCGCGAACACGGCGCCAGCGGCGACGAGCTGGTCGATCGTCGGGCTTCCGTCAGAGGAGGTGTTCGAGCCGGCCGCCGAACCCGAGAGCGGACCGATCGCGGCGACGGACCTGCCGTGCACCGTGACGACCGTCGCTTCACCCGCCTCCGCACGTCGCACGGCGGTGGCGAGATCGGCGCGCAGCGCGCGGACCGAGACGGTGTGCACGCAGCGAGGCTAGACGAACGGATCGCCTCAGGTGTACCGAGGTGTACACACAGCGAGTTGCAGCATTGGGAGCGATCGGCCGACACTTGGCGCATGAACTTCGCCTTCACCGATGAGCAAGAAGAGCTACGCAAGACCGTCCGCTCGTTCCTCGAGGCGAAGAGCGCCGAGTCCGCCGTGCGAGAGCAGATGGAGACTGAGCAGGGTTACGACACGGCCGTGTGGAAGCAGATGGGCGAGCAGATGGGCTTGCAGGGCCTGCACATCCCCGAGGAGTTCGGCGGCTCGGGTTACAGCCAGATCGAGCTCGGCGTCGTGCTGGAGGAGATGGGCCGCAGCCTGCTCTGCGCGCCGTTCTTCTCGACCGTCGTGCTCGCCGCCAACACGTTGGTGCAGTCGGGCGACGAGGACGCCAAGGCGGCACACCTGCCCGGCATCGCCGCCGGCGAGACCATCGCCGCGCTGGCGTTTACCGAGCCGTCGGGCAAGTGGGACGAGGCAGGCATCACGATGGCGGCCACGAAGGCCGGCGACGGATGGACGCTGAGCGGCGACAAGAGCTTCGTGCTCGACGGTCACGTCGCGTCGCTGATCATCGCTGCCGCCCGCACCGACGCCGGCGTCTCGCTGTTCGCCGTCGACGGCGACGCCTCGGGGCTCGAGCGCACGCCTCTGTCGACGATGGACCAGACCCGCAAGCAAGCGAAGCTCACGTTCGCCGACACGCCGGCGACGCTGATCGGCACCGACGGCGGCGGCTGGGACGTGCTGTCGACCGTGCTCGACCTCGCCGCCGTCAGCCTCGCCGCCGAGCAGGTCGGCGGTGCGCAGTTCGTGCTCGACATGGCCGTGCAGTACGCCAAGGACCGCGTGCAGTTCGGCCGCCCGATCGGCTCGTTCCAGGCGATCAAGCACAAGTGCGCCGACATGCTGCTCGAGGTCGAGTCGGCGAAGTCGGCGGCGTACTACGGCATGTGGTGCGCCAGCGAGATGAACGACGAGCTGCCGTCCGTGGCCTCGCTGGCAAAGGCCTACTGCTCGGAGGCGTACTTCCACGCCACGGCCGAGAACATCCAGATCCACGGCGGCATCGGCTTCACCTGGGAGCACCCGGCGCACCTCTACTTCAAGCGCGCCAAGAGCTCCGAGCTCCTGTTCGGCGACCCCACCTATCACCGCGAGCTCCTCGCCCAACGCATCGGCATCTGACTCGCGAACTGGAGGTCGCCGAACGCGTTATCCCGCGTTCTGCTACCGCCAGAACGAAGGGGTCGTACGATCGTCGGCCATGGAGCCGGTGACGTGGGCGTTCGTGGTGGTGGCCGCGGTGCTCACGTTCGCGATCGCCGCAGGGGTGATCGGGCGTGAGGCGCACCGGCTCGACTCGGTCGCACCGCGCACCGTGTACGACATCGACGAGGCCGTCGAGTTCGTCGCCGACCGGCTGCCCGCAGCCAGCCAAGCCCGCCTGACCCCTGACGAGCTCGCCACGATGCTGGCGCTGCACCTGCGCTGGCTGCACGACAAAGGCCTGCAACCCGATCGTGTCGTCGATCGCCGCCAGGACATCACAGCGACCACGATCGTGACCGACGACAGCGTCGTCGCCCACCTGCTCGGCGAGGCGGACTCGAACGGCATCACCGTGCTCGACGACGTCGACGTCGTGAACGTCGTCGACGCCCACCTCGCGTACTTCGATGCCATCGGGGCGATCGGTCCGACGGCGCGCCTCGACGGCGCGGATGCCGACGGGTGAGGATGGCGGTTGATGCACGACGTTCCGGCGGCGGTCGACTTCCACTTCGATGTCATGTGCCCGTGGGCGTAC
>JALZNU010000189.1 GCA_030857495.1 Actinomycetota bacterium
GGAGGGACGTTGGACGAGGCGAGGGCTCGCTGCCAGGCGTCGGCGGCACCGAGCGCGACCGCCCATGCGCTGTACTGGCGGATCAGGCCGTTTTCCCATGCCCACTCGACGTGGCGTCCCTCGCTCTGGTCGAGGAAGCGGCGGAACGACTCGGCGCGCAGGGTGAGCGCCGAACCGAGGGCGCTGCGTGAGGGCAGCAACGCCTTGTAGGCGATGTAGGCGGCGATCCCCGCCGCGAGCGCGGCGAACACGAGCCCTCCTGGCAGCGAACGGAAGAGCTGCAGCACGAATGACAGCGACGAGCCCAACAGGAACAGTGCGAAGATCCCGCCGCCGACGAGGGCACCCGCCGGGCGCGCCGTCCCGCCGCCGGACCCAGCTGCGCTGGGCGGACGTTTCCACCAACCCGAGTCCGCCAGCCGGGCGTTCTGCATCGTGCGGACGTCGTCCCAGGCGGTGGCGAACCGCTCGTCGTACTTGTCGAGCGTCAGTTGTTCCCTGCCGTTGAACGCCTCCGCGAGCACGCCGCGGGTTTCGCCGTCGGCCTGCTCGTACTTCGGTCCCTGGGCGAGGACGAGCTCGTCGTCGTCGTCGCCGTTGCGCGACATCGTGATGACGTCGTCGCCCGCCTGGGTGGAGAACCACGCGCCCACGCTGCGGTCGTCGGTCTGCTCGCGCAGCAGCAGCGCGGCCTCCCACGGGGTGATGGTCTTCGGCGGCACGAACTCGATCGTGGCGAGATCGGCGAGCCGGGCGTCGGACACCAACGTCGTCTCCACGCCGGGTGGAGGAAGCGCGCCGTCACCGAACGCCATGGACACGGCGTTCGCCGCGCCACCGGCAAACACCTCGTTGCGGCCGGCACGCTGCAGCGCGAAATACACCACGGCGGCCGTCGCGGCACCGGTGAGGGCCATCAGAAGCGCCGTGAGCAGCCGACGATCGGGTGCCTCGTCGGGCAGCGGTGGTGCGTCGAGCGTCGCCGGCGTGGTGGTGGCGGTGATGTCGCCGGTGATGAGGATCCCGTCACCACGCTCGAGGGGGGCGATCACGGTGCGCAGCGTCCCGTCGTCGGCCGGCGCCAGCTCGCAGGTGTTCTGGTCGAACTCGCTGCCGCCGAACGTGCATGTCGCGCCGTCGAGCTCGAAGCCGTTGACGACCACTTCGAAACGTTCCGTCTCGAACTGCTCGCCGGTGTAGATGACGTCGAGCTCGAGCCGCTCCGCCTCGATCCCTGCGGTCGGCTGGACGTAGCTGAGCTCATAGCGGTGCTTGCCGGTGATCGTGGTTTCGGGATCACCGATGCGGATGCGGGTGCTCTCGCCGGTGTTCACCACGTCGAGCGCATCGGGGGCGTCGGCCGATTCGGCGCGAACCTCGGTCGCTGCGCCGTAGCTGTTGGACACATTGAGCTGGAAGCCGTGACGGTCGTTCGTGCCGAAGTCCTGGTCGATCACCTGGTCGACGCGGATGCCGTCGGGATACTCCTCGCCTGCAGGCATGACGACATAGCGCTTCGCGTCGAATCGCTCCGGGCGGGATGGACTGCCGACCAAACCGACCAGCGCCAGCACCGCAGCCGCGACGACGACGAGTCCAACGATGAAATGGGCGGGAAACGAGGGCCGACGCACGGGCGCAGTCTTGCCGATGCGGCGCCGCAACGTACGTCCGGCGTCGTCACCATCGGATCTAGCCTTGCGACATGCGACCCCACGGCCGATCGATCGCTGCGCTGGCGGTCTTCGTGGTGGTGACGGCGATCGCCACCGAACGTGCGACCGCCGTCCCGCCGACGCCCTACCGGTCGATGGTGCCGAGCTATGTGGCGCTCGGTGACTCGTTCTCCTCCGGCGTCGGCACCCGCGCGTACGGGGACGACGGGTCGAACTGCCAACGGTCGGACGCCGCGTTTCCGGTGCTCGTTGCCGAGCGAGTCGGCGCCGAGCTGACGTTCGTGGCGTGCAACGGAGCCGACACCGACGACGTCGTCGGCGACCAGCTCGCCCAGCTCAACGCCGGCACTCGCCACGTCACCGTGACTGTCGGCGGCAACGATGCCGGCTTCTCGACAGTGCTGACCGACTGCGCCACACCGTGGTGGGCAGCGGACTGCGCTGGGCGCATCGACGACGCACAGGCATTCATCAACGATGTCCTTCCCGAGCGGCTCGACGTGCTCTACGACGAGATGCGCCGGCTCGCCCCTCACGCCAACGTCGTGATCATCGGCTATCCACGCCTGTTCATGGGTGAGGACTGCAACGCCAGTACGTGGTTCAGCCCTGGCGAACAGCGCGACCTGAACGAGACCGCCGACCTCCTCGACGCGACGACCGAGGCAACTGCGACGTCGCACGGCTTCGAATTCGTCGACCCACGCTCGGCGTTCACGGGACACGCCGTGTGCGATGACGAGGAGTGGGTCAACGGGCTCTCGGACCCGGTGAGCGAGTCCTTCCATCCGAACCCCCTCGGTCAGCGCGCATACGCCGATCTCGTCGACGACGTTGTCGGCTGAGGACCGTGTCAGCTGACGCCGTGGCAGGATGAACCGGCACATGGACCTGCTCGACGAACTCACTGCCCGCGGGCTGATCCACGACTCGACCGATGGCCAGGCACTCGCCGCGCGCATCGCAGCGGGGCCGATCTCGCTCTACATCGGCTTCGACCCGACGGCCGACTCGCTCCACGCCGGCCACCTCGTCGGGCAGCTGTTCATGCGGCGGTTCCAACGCGCCGGTCACCGGCCGTTCCCGCTCGCCGGTGGTGCGACGGGCATGATCGGCGACCCATCCGGTGTCAGCGACGAACGGAACCTGCTCGATCGCGAGACGCTCTCCCACAACGTCGAGCGCATCGAGGCACAGCTGCGCCGATTGCTCGACTTCGAGCCGGGCCCGTGCCAGGCCGTCCTCGTCAACAACGCCGACTGGACTGCGCCGGCGACGCTGCTCGAGTTCCTCCGCGATGTCGGCAAGCACGCCTCGATCAACCAGATGCTCGCCAAGGATTCGGTCCGCACCCGGCTCGATGCCGGGGACGGCATGTCCTTCACGGAGTTCAGCTACTCACTGTTGCAAGCGAACGACTATTGGCACCTGCACCGCGAACATGGCGTCGAACTGCAGTCCGGCGCCTCGGATCAGTGGGGCAACATCGTCGCCGGCGTCGACCTCATCCGGCGTCGCGACGGCATCGCAGTACACGGTCTCACACACCCGCTGATGACGACCCAGGGCGGGGCGAAGTTCGGCAAGTCGGCCGGCAACGCAGTTTGGCTCGATCCTGACCGCACGACGCCGTACCAGTTCTGGCAGTTCTGGATGCAGACCGACGACGACCTCATCGGCACGTACCAGCGGATGCTGTCGATGCGGCCGCTCGACGAGATCGAGGCCGAGCTCGCAGAGCATGCACAGGCGCCGGAACGTCGCACCGCACAGCGCGCCCTCGCCGGCGAGATGACCGACCTCGTGCACGGCGCCAGAGCAGCTCAGGACGCCGCCCAGGCAGCCGCAGTCCTGTTCGGCGGTGACCCGACAGACGCGGGGGAGGAGGCGATCGCCTTTGTCGCCGCCGAGGTGCCCTCGAGCCGCCGGTCGGGCGACATGATCGACGACGCAGCGGCAGTCCTCGCCGAGACCGGCCTCGCGAGCTCGAAGTCCGAGGCCCGCCGGCTCGTCGACCAGGGCAGCGTGCGGGCCAACGGTCAGGTGCTGACGTCGCTCGACGGCCTGCGAGACGTCACGCTGCTGCACGGCCGCTACCTGCTGCTGCGCAAGGGGCGCAGGCACCACCACCTCGTGGAGATTTTTCCAGGGCGAGGTTGACGCCTGTGACCAGGGTCGATAGTGTTCCAAGTCGCCCTGATCACGGCTTCGCCGCGACAGGACACCGGCACCAACACCCCTCGTGGGTGCGTGCCGAGTGAGCTTCGGCTCCTTGAAAACGGAAGAGAAGACAAAACGCCAGTGCGGGCAGTACGCGACGGTTTCCGTCGTGGAACTGCTTGTCAATTCAAAGTATATAGAAGTCGTCGGCTACCCGCCGGCGACAGCAAGGACGCTCACCCTCGTGCGGTAACACATCGAGGGAGGGCACTCTTGACAATCGCTCCTGTCCGACTCCGGTCGAACAGGGCACAATTTTGTTGGAGAGTTTGATCCTGGCTCAGGACGAACGCTGGCGGCGTGCTTAATACATGCAAGTCGAACGTGGTTCATCCGCTCTTCGGAGTGGAGAAGATCAAGTGGCGAACGGGTGCGTAACACGTGAGGAACCTGCCCTGGTCTCTGGAATAACTGATGGAAACATCTGCTAATACCGGATACCGTCATCACTCCGCATGGTGAG
>JALZNU010000190.1 GCA_030857495.1 Actinomycetota bacterium
GGGGGTGAGGCGCATCCGCGGCTGGGCGAACGGGCGCTGTTCGGGCAGCGTCGATCGCTCGGCCCCACCGCGCCGGCGCCCGCGCCGCTGCGGGCTCGCGGTTTCGACGTCGCTCATGGTTCCTCCTGGTCCACCCTGGCGACGTGGTGTCGGCAGCGGCAGACCCGAATTTACCGCACGATCGTTCCATAATCGACCCCCAAACCACAACGTTCTGGAGGTAGCGGAACGCGGTATGACGCGATCTGCCGCCTCCAGAACGAAGTAGGGGCGACGGGTCAGAGGTCGGGGATCTCGGCGTAGGCGGTAGCGTCGAGGGGGGCGAAGCCGGTGATCCGCAACGACTCGCGCGTCGTCGCGCTCACGGCGTCGACAGCTTGGGCGATGGCGGCACGGGCGTCGTCGACGAGCGTGTCCGGCGTCGACACGGGCACGACCAGCGGTGTGCTCGGCACGAGCGGACCGGCGCCGACGACGTGGACGCTCTCGGCGAGGCCGGTGTGGAGGCGTTCGATGTGTGCCCACGTCACCGAATCGATCGATGCCAGGGAGGCACGACCGTCGGCAACCGCCCGTACGGACTCGAGGTGGCTCCCGGTCCACTCGACCGCTCCCGGCGCGTCGACCCCACGTGAACGCAGTACGCACCGCAGGCTGATCCACCCACTCAAACTGTCGTCGCTGTTGACGGCGACCGTGGCGTGCTGCAACCCGTCGGTCTCGAGCGACGCACCGTCGAGGGCGACGATCACGCTGCGGTAGCGGTGACCATGCGCCTCTGGCACGTCGAACCCGAACGCACCGACGACGCGCACGATGCCAGCGAGCGACGTCGACGCCGGATACCCGCACGTGTGGCTGAGCACGCAGTCCGGGTCGGTCCAGTGGTGGGTGAGGTCGCCGTCCCAGCGCAACGGCACCGCCAACCCTGGACACGACGCACCGACGGCCGACCACCACGCCTCCCACGCCGCACGCAGCGGCTGGAACGAGTACATCGCCAGCGAGGCGTAACGCTCACCCACGACGGCGACCGTATCGACACGGCCGCCCGAACGAGCGACGTGACCGGCGAGCGATGGCTACTTGTCGGCGGGCGGGTCGGGGACGTGCGTGCCGAGCTGGTCGTCGTCGTCCGTACCGTCAGCGGGTGTCGCGTCGGATCGGTCGGTGGCATCGCCGACGGTCGTCGCGTCGTCGGTGACGTCGTCGCTCGTGGTGGGCGCAGCGCCATCGGTGGCGTGGCCGTTCGTCCCGTTCACGGCGACCGGCGTCGAGGAGGTGGCCTCGCCGTCCGGCCGCGACTGCTGCAGCGCACCGAGCTCGGTGACGTCGTGGTGGCAGCGCCAGAAGTGACCGGGCTCGACCTCGCGCAGTTCGGGCTCGTCGGTGACGCAGATGTCACCGATGAAGCGCGGGCAACGGGTGTGGAACACACAGCCGGAGGGCGGATCGGCGTGACTCGGGATCTCTCCCTCGAGCTTGATCCGGTTGCGCACCTGTCCGTCCTCGCGGGTCACGGTCGACAGCAGCGCCTCGGTGTAGGGGTGCTGCGGCGGGCCGAACACCGTCTCGGACTCGCCGATCTCCATCAGCCGGCCGAGGTACAGCACGGCGATGCGATCGGACAGGTAGCGCACGACGCCGAGATCGTGAGAGATGAACAGGTA
This sequence comes from Actinomycetota bacterium, assembly GCA_030857495.1. Lineage (GTDB taxonomy): Bacteria > Actinomycetota > Acidimicrobiia > Acidimicrobiales > Ilumatobacteraceae > JACDHN01. The sequence goes on from JALZNU010000190.1 coordinate 1,671, forward strand.
GGCGGTGTCCTTCTCGACCTGCAGTTCGGCGAGGAGGTTGAGGATCGCCGCCTGCACGGACACGTCGAGAGCCGACGTCGGCTCGTCGCAGACGACGATCTTCGGGTCGCCGGCGAACGCTCTGGCGATCGCCACGCGCTGCTTGAGCCCCCCGGACAGCTGCGCCGGCTTCGCTCGGATCAGGCGCGTGTCGAAACGCACCGAGTGGGCGAGATCACGCACCTTGTCGTCGATCGAGGCGCTGCTGCCACCGGTGAGGCGATGCAGTGCTCGGGCGATGATCCTCTTGATCGAGAATCGGCGGTTGAGCGCGGCATCGGGGTTCTGGAACACGATCTGGAGGTCGCGCACCTCGTCGCGCCCGCGCTTGTTGATCGCGCCGGCGACCTCGACGCCGTTGAGCTCGACGACGGATCCCTCGTCAGGCGTCGTGAGTCCGAGCAGCAACCGGGCGAGCGTCGTCTTGCCGCTGCCCGACTCGCCGACGAGTCCCAGCGTCTCGCCCGGCGCGAGCGTGAACGTGATGTCCTCGACGGCGCGCACCTCGTGACCGTCCTGGTGGAACGTCTTGCGCACGTTGCGGGTGCTGACGACCGGCATCCGCTCTCCACGATCCTCGCGAGAGACGATCGGCACCGGCTCCGTATCGCGGGGAAGATCCTGCGCCTGCTCGTGGAAGTGACAGCGGCTGGTGTGACCGGCCTCGCCGACGTCGTAGAGCGGCGGCTCCTCCTGCACGCAAATGTCCTGTTTGAGTGCGCACCGGTCGGCGAACACGCACCCGGGCATCTCGATGCCGAGCCCTGGGAGGAAACCGGGGATCGTGTCGAGCTTGCCGTCCTCCTTCTTCGCCCCGGCGCGCGGGATGCAGCGCAGGAGACCGACCGTGTACGGATGGCGAGGGTTGTTGAACACCTCGTCCGACGTGCCCTCCTCCACGATTCGCCCTGCGTAGAGCACACCGACGCGGTCGCACATGCGCAAGATGACGTCGAGGTTGTGGCTGATGAACAGCACGCTCGTGCCGAACTCCTGGCGGAGGGTGGCGATGAGCTCGAGCACCTCGGCCTCGACCGTTGCGTCGAGTCCGGTGGTCGGCTCGTCGAGGATGAGCAGCGCGGGGTCCTTGGCGAGCGCCATGGCGATGACGACGCGCTGGTTCATCCCGCCCGAGAGCTGGTGCGGGTATCGCCGCATCACGCCCGTCGGATCAGAGATCTGCACCTTGCGCAGCATCTCCTCGGCCCGCTGCATCGCCTCGGAGTGGCCAATACCTTGCAGCGTGAAGGCCTCGGCGACCTGCTCGCCGACGCGGATCGTGGGGTTCAACGCCGACGTGGGGTTCTGGTACACCATCGACACCTTCGTCCGGCGCAACTTGCGCACGTCGGCGTCGCTCATCTTCAGCAGGTCGGCACCGGCGACGGTGATGCCACCGCTGGCGACCCGTCCGTTGCGAGGCAGATAGTTGAGCGCTGCGAAGGCAGCGGTCGACTTGCCGCAACCCGACTCGCCGACGAGGCCGTAGGACTCACCGGGAGCGATCTGCAGCGTGACGCCCCGCAGCACGGCCTTCCAGTTCCCGCGCACCCGGTACTCGACCTGCAGGTCCTCGAGCTCGAGCGCATTCGGCTCGTGCTGTGTCCCGGTGTCCCTTTCGCTGCTCAGTGTCTGACTCACCGGCGCACCATCCTTCCTCTCGGCCCTCTCGGCCCTCTCGGCCCTCTCGGCCCTCTCGGCCCTCTCGGCCCTCTCGGCACGATCACCGTTCGAACGCCTTCGAGATGCCGTCGGCCATCATGTTGACGCCGATCACGAGCGTTGCGATCGCCAAGGAGGGGAACAGCACCGGCCACCAGTAGCCGCCGCTGATCAGCCCGTAGTGGTCGAACACCTGCAAGCCCCAGTCGGGCGCCGGCGGCTGGATGCCGAAGCCGAGGAAGCTCAGCGTGGCGACGGTGAAGATCGCGTACCCGAGACGGACGGTGAACTCGACGAGGATCGGTCCCATGACGTTGGGCAGGATCTCGGCGAACAGGATGTAGAACGTGCTCTCGTTGCGCAACTGCGCGGCGGCGACGTACTCCATCTCTCGTTCCTGCAGCACCGCCGCACGCACCGTCCTTGCGATGATCGGGGCGAACACGGCAGCGATGACGAGGATGACGATCCAGCGGGAGTTCCCCAGCGCGACGATCGCGAGCAGGCCGATGATCACCGTCGGCAGCGCGAGGAAGGCGTCGAGGAAGCGGCTGATGAAGTTGTCGACGGTGCCGCGGAAGTAGCCGGTGACGAGGCCGAGCGAGACGCCGACGATGGTGCCGAGGATCGTCGCCAGCGGGGCGACGATGAGGATGTCGCGTGCACCGACGATGACGCGTGAGAGCACGTCGCGCCCGAGACGGTCCGTCCCGAACAGGTTGCCCCCTCCCGGCTCGGCGAGGTCGTTGAGCACGTCGGTGGCGAACGGGTTGTCGGGGGCGATCGACCGCCCGAAGATCGCGCAGAACACCCAGAACAGGACGATCAGCGCACCGACGATGAACACCTTCGAGCGCAGGAGGAGAGTGAGGCGCTCGCGCTGGGCCGCGCGCTCCTCGGAGGTGGCGAGCTCGGTGCGCGCACCTGACAGCGCCGGGTCCGCCGTGGGTGGGTTCCCCGCAGTCGCGGTCAT
>JALZNU010000191.1 GCA_030857495.1 Actinomycetota bacterium
GCCTGGGAGGTGCTGCGCACCAGCCCCGACCTGTCGAAGGCACGCAAATACATCGACGACGCCGATCTGCGCGACGCGCTCGACGACCCCGACAGGCCGCTGACGTTCCTCGCGCCGGACAACGACGCGTTCAAGGCGGTGAAGGAGAGTCCCGGTGGCCGCGAGCTGCTCGGCGATCGCGACCGACTGCGGAAGCTGCTGCTGCGCCACATCGTCGACCGGCCACTCTCCGAGGACGACCTGTTCTCCGACGACGAGCTCCGGACAGCGGGAGGCGACGTGCTCGAGGTGGACCAGCAGGAGCGCACGATCGAGGACGCGTCCGTCATCGACGGCGACCTCGGCAACGGCGGAGGCGTCGTGCACGCCATCGACCTCGTGCTGCTGCCCTGATCACAGCGCCGGGCTGCATCGCTGCCGGGCGCAGTACCCCGCTCAGGCGGTGGGGGCGGGATCGCGGCGGGTTTGCTCGCCGGCGCCGCGGCCGCCCTTGATCCATTGCCGGCCGAACAGGAAGATGACGGGCAACGTGAACAGCAGCGGGCCGATCACGGCGAGCGGCCGCGTCAGCCACCAGCCTGCGGTCGGGCTTGGCGTCTCGTTGTTGGAGCCTGACGCCAGGTAGCGCACGGCGAGGTACACGGCCATCCCGGTCGAGTGGAACAGGAACAATGGCAACGAGAAACGGTTGATCGTCGCCGACGCCCGCTCCCAGCGCGGCTCGGCGAGCTTGCGCTGCAGCGTCGGGCGAACGACCTCGACGACGCCTGCCTGGAACATGACGAGGGCGATGATGCACAGGGTCGGCGGCGCCATGTTGGACCGTTCGCCGGGCACGCCCACCATCGAGCCCGGGTAGAGACCGCTGCCGACGAGCCCCGCCAGCGCGAACAGCCCGGCGAGCAGGAGCGTCCAGTCGACGCTGCGACGGGCGGCGACGATGCGCTCGTAGAAGAAGCCGAGCTGATGGCACAGCCCCCAGACGAGCACCATGTTGACGAGACCGAGCCAGGGGACGTCGTAGCGGAAGCGGATGATGTCGACGGCGCCGGCGGCGCCGGCGAGCACGACGAGCACCACCGTGTCGGCTCGTGCGTGCAGCCACAGCGCCACGGGCAGGAGGGCGATGAGCATCAGGTAGACGGCGAGGAACCACAGCGGGCTGACGACGAGCGTGACCGCCCGGCCGATCCACTCCCACCCGTAGATGCCCTGCAGCGCCGCTCCGAGCGCGACCCACGTCAGCGCAAGCGCCAGTCCGGGGATCGCCAGACCCTTGATCCGCCGCCACGTGAAGTGCCAGATTCGTTCGCCGCTGGCCGATGCCTTCTCCCACGCCTTCAGATGTGAGAACCCTCCGACGTAGAAGAACAGCGGCATGACCTGCAACAACCACGTGGCGAGCCACAGTCCGGTCGTGAACCCGATGGGGTTGGTGGCGTGCGGACCGTCGTCCTCCCAGACGATGATCGTGAAGACCCAGTGCCACGCCACCACGACGAGCAGACTGAACGCTCTGATGAAGTCCACGTACCCATCGCGCCCCGACGCCACAGCCGTGGTCGTCTCCTGGGTGGTGGGGCTACTGCTCATCAGCAACATTCTCGTCAATCGCGTGTTGCCGCACTGGTCATACGTGCCGTGGAACCTCGCCGTCGCCGTGATCGTGGTGGTGCTGGCGCGACGGGCACGGTCCGATACCGAGATGGGACTCGCGGGCTGGCAGCGTGGCGCCCTGCTCGGTGGCACGATCGCCGTTGGGGTGCTCGTCGTCTACGCCGTCGCAGCGGCGATCCCGGCGACTCGCGACGTGTTCAGCGACGAGCGGGTCGGCGAGGGCTGGCCGTTCCTCGTCTACCACTCGCTGATCCGCATCCCGCTCGGCACGGTGCTGCTCGAAGAGCTCGCCTTCCGGGCCGTTCTTCCCGCCCTTTTCAACCCGCCGACCTCGACCTGTCATGCCGATCGTGCCCGTTCGAGCAGATTTCGCATGACAGAACGGCTGCCGGCGGGTGTGGGGCGAGGGGTCGTGGTCGCATCGTTGCTGTTCGGGTTGTGGCACGTGCTGCCGGCGTGGAACGTCAGCGACGTCAACCCGCTCGTTGCCGACGTCTTCGGTGACGACGGTGTCGGGCAGGCAATGGGCGTCGTGACGGCCGTGCTCGGCACGTTCGTCGCCGGGCTTGCGCTCTGCGTGCTGCGCTACTGGTCGGGAAGCGTGCTGGCACCGATGCTCGTCCACGGTGCGACCAACTCGTTCGGCTACGCGTTCGCTTGGTGGATCGGCTGACGCGCGCGTGGTGGATCGCCTGACGCCGCCTCGGCGTTCCGTTTCAGTCCGTCGGACGCTGACGCAGCTGCTTGGTCTGGCTTCGACGCTTTTTCGCGTCGACACGCCGCTGCTGCGACGCCCGCGACGGTCGCGTCGCCCGGCGAGGCGGGGGCGGCGGCGCAATGGCCTCGGCGACGGTGTCGGCCAGCCGCGACCGTGCGATCTCGCGGTTGCGCAACTGCGATCGGCGATCCGATGCCGCCACCGTGAGCACCCCGTCGACGAGCGAGGTGCGCAGGTTGCGGATTGCTCGCGAGCGCTGCGTCGCCGACAGCGCCTCGGAGTCGGCGACGTTCCACGACAGCTCGACCCGTGTGTCGGACGTGTTGACGTGTTGGCCACCGGCACCCGACGAGCGCGAGAAGCGCCAGCCGAGCTCGGCCGCCGGGATGGTGAGGGCGGGGGAGACCCGCAGGTCGTCACCGACGTCTGCTGCCATGCGCGTCCTACTCGGCCTTCAGGGCCGCCGTCATCTCGGTCAGCCCACGCAGCATCGCTTCGGCTCCCGACGGGTCGAGTGCAGCGAACGGCGTCTCCATCATGTCGTCGGTGAGCGCGTCGGCACGGTCGAGCAGCTCACGATCCTCGGGGCGCACCGATGGCGTGTCCGACCAGCCGAAGGTCTCGTAGAAGTCGGGCCGGCGGATGTAGTGCGCCACGGCGACATCGATGCCCGTCGTGACGACGGCCGCGAGGTGGGCGCTGCCGCGCGCTTCTCGCAGGCAGATGCACAGCTGCATCGCCCGCGCGGCGTCGTCGTCTGGCAGCGGTTCGGCGTCGACACCTGCGTACTGCGCCAACCCTGCGGGGTTGACGGCGTCGTTCACGGCCGCTGCGGCGACGCAGAATGCCGCCAGGTCGAGGTCTGCGAACTTCGTGCGGGCGAGCTCGGCGGCGCAGGCGAGATGCAATCGCGCGGCCTCGCGAGGGTCCATGGCGTCTCTCGCCTTGTTCCAGATCTTCGTCACGAGATCGGGGTGAAAGTAACCGAACGCGCTCGTCACGACCTCGGGATCGACATCGCCGAGCACGCCGCCGCGGCCGAGGAAGTAGAACTGGAACCCGCCGAGGCCGCGCTCCTTGCCGGCGTCGAGGGTGTTGGGAACGAAGTAGTACGCCGAGCCGATGTCCGCGATCATCGGCGCGCACTTGATGGCGAGCTCGTGGGGTGTCATGGCGCAGGAACGTAGCCTTGTCGGCCGTGGAGCGACCGATCGGGATGTTCGACTCGGGATTCGGGGGGCTGACCGTCGCTCGCGCGCTCATCGATCTGTTGCCCGGCGAAGACCTCGTCTACATCGGTGACACGGGCCGCTACCCCTACGGCCCACGGCCCGCCGAGGAGGTGCGCAGCTACGCAGAGGAGTTGGCGCGCAGCCTCGTCGACGAGCACGGCGCCAAGGTCGTCATCGTCGCCTGCAACACCGCCGCAGCAGCTGGGCTCGACGAGCTGCGGGCGACGATGCCGGTGCCGATCATCGACGTCATCGCCCCCGGTGCCGAGGCGCTCGTGCGAGCCACCGCAACAGGGCGGGCAGGCGTGATCGGCACCGTGGGCACGGTGGCCTCCGGCGCCTACCGAGCCGCCGTGGCACGCACGGGTGCGCCTGTGCAGCTGACGACCGCGGCGTGCCCCGGCTTCGTCGAGTTCGTCGAACGCGGTCAGACCGAAGGCGACGAGGTCACGGTGCTGGCCGAGCGGCTCCTCGCCCCGGTGCGCGAGGCAGACATCGATGCGCTGCTGCTCGGCTGCACGCACTATCCGTTCCTCGCTCGCACCATCGGAGAGGTCATGGGCGCCGGGGTCACGCTCGTCAGCAGCGCCGACGAGACGGCGTTCGCCGCGCAGCGCATCCTCGGCGAGCTGGGACTGCTGCGGGCACCTTCATGTGCCGGCGACGGTGCGCGGCGCGGCGAGCACCGGTTCCTCTCGAGCGGCGATGTCGACGTGTTCCGCCAACTCGGTGCGAGACTGCTCGGCCCCGAGCTCGATCACACCGAGCCATGGAGCC
>JALZNU010000192.1 GCA_030857495.1 Actinomycetota bacterium
GAGATCGGCACGGCGATCACCGTCACCAATGTCAACAACAACCGCTCGACGGACTGCGAGCTCGTCGCCGGTAACGACATCATCGATCCGGACCCCGACACCGTGGTGCTCGACAGGGCGACGTACCTCGAGATCGCCGACGCCAGCGACGCGCCGGTCCCCGTCGAGATACGTCCTTGACCCACTCCCCCGCCGAGATCTCGCGACTGCTCGCGACGATCGGGCGCCATCCCCGGCGCGACCTCGGTCAGAACTTCGTCGCCGATGCCGGCACGGTGCGCCGCGTCGCCGCCCTTGCGGCAGTCGGCGCCGGCGACCACGTCGTCGAGATCGGTGCCGGCCTCGGATCGCTCACGCTGGCGCTCGCCGAGACGGGCGCACGGGTGACGGCGGTCGAAGTCGATCACCACCTGACGCCCGTGCTGCGTGACGTCGCCGCAGCGAGCGAGAGGGTCTCGATCGTGGAAGCCGACGCGATGTCGCTCGACTGGGCGGCGATCACCGATGGCGAACCGTGCGTGCTCGTCGCCAATCTGCCCTACAACGTCGCCACGCCGCTCGTGTGCGACGTCCTCGACGATGTCGCAGAGGTGGAGCGGATGGTCGTGATGGTGCAGCGCGAGGTGGCCGAGCGGTTCGCCGCCGAACCCGGGTCACGTGCGTACGGCGCCGTCAGCGTGAAGATCGCCTACTGGGCGTCGGCGACGATCACCGGCGACGTCTCGCGAGAGGTGTTCCTGCCCCGACCCAACGTCGAATCGTCACTCGTGCGCATCGTTCGCCGCCCGCCTCCGTGCCCCGACGTCGACCGCTGCGTGCTGTTCGCACTGGTGCGCAGTGCGTTCGGGCAACGGCGCAAGATGCTGCGCCGGTCGCTGTCGGGCATCGTGCACGACGACGACCTCGCACTCGCCGGCATCCCTGGCAGCGATCGACCCGAGCAGGTCGCCGTGGACGCCTGGTGCCGGCTGGCCTCGATCGTCACCGCCCGTCGCGCTGGTGCCCGGCCATGACCGAGTACCTCACGGCACCGGCCAAGCTCACGTTGTCGTTGCGCATCGTCGGCGTCCGCAGCGACGACTATCACCTGATCGAGGCGGAGATGGTGTCGCTCGCTGTCGCCGACTCGTTGATCGTGGATCCCACCGCCTCGGGATTCACCATCGACGGCCCGTTCAAGGCCCACGTCCCCACCGGTCGCTCGAACCTCGTCGCCAAGGCACTGCGACTGGTCGGTCGCACTGCCGGCGTCCACCTCACCAAGCAGATCCCGGCGGGCGGCGGCCTCGGCGGTGGATCGGCCGACGCCGCGGCGATCCTGCGGTGGGCCGGATGCACCGATCCTGCGCTCGCCGTGACGCTGGGCGCCGATGTCCCGTTCTGCGTCGTCGGGGGCCGAGCGTGGGTGCGCGGTGTCGGCGACGTGATCGAGCCGATGACGCCGGAACCGCGCACGCTCACCCTGCTGATCCCGCCGCTGCACGTGTCGACCGCGGCGGCCTACGACATGTGGGACCAGCTAGGCGGTCGCACGGCCGACGGCGACAACGACCTCGAACCGGCGGCGATCGCGGTCGAACCTCGCCTCGCCTACTGGCGCGACTGGGTCACGGATCTCACCGGTACGCGCCCGACGCTCGCCGGCAGCGGCGCCACCTGGTGGCTCGACGGTCACCACGCCGTACAGCTCGCCGAACTCGGCAACGACGGCGCAACGGTGATCGAGACCTCGACCTGACCGCAAGCGCCGAGTGTGACTACTTGCGGCGCTGGTGGCGCGTGCGGCGAAGGAGCTTCTTGTGCTTCTTCTTGCGCATGCGCTTGCGGCGCTTCTTGATCAGCGATCCCATGAGGCTCGCCACGCTACCGGCGTTCAGCGACGTTCCACGGGTGAGCCGCTACCGTGACAGCGACGCTTTTTCCGGGGTCGTTCAATAGGTAGGACAACGGGTTTTGGTCCCGTGAATAGGGGTTCGATTCCTCTCCCCGGAGCTCATGAGCGACACCGATCACGGCACCGTCTCTGCCATAGTCCTCGCTGCTGGCCACGGCACGCGCATGCGATCGAACCGCCCGAAGCCGCTGCACCGGATGTGTGGCCGACCGATCGTGCTGCACGCGATCTGGGCGCTGTGCGACGTCCTGCCGGAACGCACCGTCGTCGTCGTCGGCAACAGCGCCGAGCGGGTGACCAAGCGAGTGCAGGAGTCGTCGCCGGAGTGGGCGAACGTCGTGTTCGCCGAGCAGGCCGAGCAACGTGGCACCGGCGACGCCGCCCTGGCCGGGTTGACGGGGATCCCCGGCGACGACCTCGACGACGAGTCCACAGTCGTCGTGCTGCCCGGTGACGCGCCGCTGCTCCTGCCGTCCACGATCGTCGGGCTCGTCACCACGCACGTCCGAAGCCGCAATGCGGCGACGGTGCTGACGGCCGTCGTCGCCGACCCGACTGGTTACGGCCGGGTGATCCGCGGCCCCGACGCGTCCGTGCGAGCAATCGTCGAGGAGCGCGACACAGACGACGAGGAGCGCCAAGTGACCGAGATCAACACGAGCGTCTACGCCTTCCGGCGTGACCTGTTCGGTCCGGCCCTGCGGCGGATCTCGCCGCACAACGCACAGTCGGAGTACTACCTCACCGACGTCATCGCCGTGCTCAGCGGCATGGGCCACCGTGTCGGAGGCGTCGAGGCCGACGCCGCGGAGACCCGTGGCGTCAACGATCGCTGGCAGCTGGCGCTCGCCGAGCGCGAACTGCGGGCGAGGACGAACCGACGCTGGCTGCTCGAGGGCGTGACGATGCTCGACCCGCGCCAGACGTTCATCGACGTCGATGTGCAACTCGGGCGCGACGTCACGCTCTACCCGGGCACGATCCTCGAGGGCACGACAACGATCGGCGACCATTGCACCATCGGACCTCAGACGCGTCTCACCGACTGCGCCGTCGGGGTGAGCTCCACGGTCGCGAACACCGTCGGACGAGAGGCCGAGATCGGGTCGGGGTGCACGGTCGGGCCGTTCGCGGCGCTCGAGCCGGGCACGCACGTGGCCGATGGCTCGGTGACCGGGGCGTTCTACACTGCGGGCATCGACACGGCAGCGAGCGACGCGCCGGCGGACGGCAGTTGACGGGGGGCCGATGATGGAGAAGGTCACCACCAAACGGCTCGCTCTGTACTCGGGGACGACGCACCCCGAGCTTGCGCGAGAGGTCGCCACAAACCTCGACGTCGAGCTCGGCGATGCCAACATCGTGCAGTTCGCCAACGGCGAGTTCCGGCCACGCTTCACCGAGAGCGTGCGCGGCTGCGACGTGTTCATCATCCAGAGTCACTACGGCACCGACGCGCACTCGATCAACGACTCGATCATGGAGCAGCTGATCATGATCGACGCCGCCTACCGGGCGTCGGCGAAGCGCATCACGGCGGTCTGCCCCTTCTACGGATACGCCCGCCAGGACCGCAAGGCGGAGGGACGCGAGCCCATCACGGCCCGCCTCATCGCCGACCTCTTCAAGGCGGCGGGCGCGAAGCGGATGATCTCGATCGATCTCCACTCCGGCCAGATCCAGGGGTTCTTCGAGGGACCGGTCGACCACCTCACCGCGATGCCCGTGCTCGAGGACTACGTCCGCCGCGAGTGCGACGCCCCCGTCATCGTCTCGCCGGACGCCGGTCGCATCAAGGTCGCACAGCGCATGGCACAGCACCTGGGGGACTGCGGCGCCGACCTCGCATTCATCTACAAGCGCCGGCCGAAGGGCACGACCAACATCGCCGAGGCGTCCGAGGTGCTCGGCGACGTCGCCGGGCGGCTGTGCGTGCTCACCGACGACATGATCGACACGGGCGGCACCATCGCCACCGCGTCAGAGCTGCTCATCGAACGCGGTGCGACGGAGGTGTGGGCCATGGCGACGCACGCCGTCCTGTCGGGTCCCGCCATCGACCGGCTGAAGAACGCTCCCATCGAGCGCGTCGTGCTCACCAACACGCTGCCATTGCCGTCCGAGAAGCAGCTGCAGAAGATCCAGGTGCTGTCGGTCGCCCCGCTCATCGCCGAGGCCCTTTCCGCCGTGTTCGACGACACGAGCGTCAGCAAGATCTTCGACGGCGAAAATCTCGTCTGACGCGAGAGTGCTCCAACTGGAGGTCGCAATTCGCGGGATAGCGCGTTCTGCGACCGCCAGAACGAGATTTGATGTTGGGCGGTAGCGTGATCGGCCATGTCCGAGACCGTTCTCATCGCCAACACCGGACGCGAGACCGGGAGCGCATCGGCGCGCCGTCTGCGTGCCAATGACGAGATC
>JALZNU010000193.1 GCA_030857495.1 Actinomycetota bacterium
TCGGGCGGCAGCTGCGGACCCGGTGGTGCGGCCGTCGAACCGTGCCGACGCCCAGGTAAACGGGGCGCTGCCGCTGGCGAAGGCGCTCGGTGCGAACCCGAGAGACATCGCCCAGAGGGTGCTCGACAAGCGCCCACTGGTGGGCATCGCCGGGGCCGAGATCGCCGGCCCGGGTTTCATCAACATCACGTTCGACGACGACTTCATCGCCGCCGAGCTGTCCGCTGCGGCCGACGACGATCGCCTCGGTGTGCACCGCGCGGGCACTCCCGAGACCGTCGTGATCGACTACTCCGCGCCGAATGTGGCCAAGGAGATGCACGTCGGAATCCTGCGCACCACCGTCATCGGTGATGCCCTCGTGCGGATCCACACGTTCGTCGGCCATCGTGTGATCCGCGAGAACCACATCGGCGATTGGGGACGGCAGTTCGGGATGCTGATCGAGCACCTCGTCGACCTCGGCGCCGATGCCGACAGCGCCACGCTGTCACTCGGCGACCTCGACGCCTTCTACAAGGAGGCGAACGCCAAGCTCGAGCTCGACGACGAGTTCCGCGACCGCGCCCGGCGCCGCGTCGTCGCCCTGCAGTCCGGCGACGAGGAGACGCTGGCCCTGTGGCGGGCGCTCCTCGTGGTGTCGACGCAGCACTTCAACGTCGTCTACGACACGCTCGGCGCGCTGCTCACCGACGACGACCTCGCCGGCGAGAGTCGCTACCAGCCGATGATGCCCGAGGTCGTGGCGCGCCTCGATGCAGCGGGGCTCCTGGTCGAGTCGGACGGCGCGCTCGTCGTGTTCCCACCGGGCTTCACGAACCGCGAGGGCGAACCGCTTCCGCTCATCGTTCGGGCCACGTCCGGGGGCTTCAACTACGCAACGAGCGACCTCGCCTGCGTCATCGATCGCGTCGAGCGGCTCGGCGCCGATCGCATGCTCTACGTGGTCGGTGCACCGCAGGCGCAGCACTTCCAGATGGTGTTCGCCGTCGCCCGCATGGCCGGTTGGCTACCCGAGCGCAACGCCAACGGCGAGGATCCCGCCGTGCACGTGCCGTTCGGCAACGTCCTCGGCCCCGACAAGAAGATGCTGAAGAGCCGCAGCGGCGAGACGCTGAAGTTCATCGAGCTGTTGGACGAGGCCGTGCAGCGTGCGCTCGCAGCCGTCACCGAGAAGAACCCCGATCTCGCCGACAAGGCGAAGGGTCACGTCGCAAGGGCGATCGGCATCGGCGCCGTGAAGTACGCAGACCTGTCGACGGATCGCATCCGCGACTACGTCTTCGACTGGGACCGGATGCTGTCGTTCGACGGCAACACCGCGCCGTATCTCCAGTACGCCCACGCCCGGATCTGCTCGATCTTCCGCCGCGCCGACATCGAACGCGCCAGCGTGCGTGGCGGCACGACCGTGCTCGCCGTCGAGCAAGAGCGATCGCTTGCGCTCGCCGTGCTCGGCTACGACGCCGCCGTCTGGGACACGCTCGACACGCTGAGCCCGCACAAGCTGTGCACCTATCTCTACGACCTGGCGTCGCACTTCACCACGTTCTACGAGCACTGTCCTGTGCTGCGCGCCGACGACGACGCCACCCGCCGATCGAGGCTCGTGCTCTGCGACGCCACCGCCTCCGTGCTCGGCCACGGACTCGGCCTCCTCGGCATCGACGCACCCGAGCAGATGTGATGGGGCGATCGACGACGCCGACTGGACAGTGAGCGCACTCGACCTGACGCTGCTGCCCGACACCGCCGCCGTCGACGACGCCGGCGCACTGTCGATCGGAGGTTGCTCGATCGCGTCGCTCGCCGAGACGTACGGCACTCCGCTGTTCGTGTACGACGAGGAGCACCTGCGCGCTCGCTGCCGCGAGGCCGTGACGGCGTTCGGGGCGGGCAACGCCGTCTACGCCACGAAGGCGTTTCTCTGCCGGGCGATGGCACGCCTCGCACACGAGGAGGCGATGTTGCTCGACGTGGCGTCAGGTGGCGAGCTCGCCGTCGCGCTCGCGGCCGGGGTCCCCGGCTCGGCATGCGTGCTCCACGGCAACAACAAGAGCGTCGCCGAGCTGACCGCAGGGATCGACGCCGGGGTGGCGGCCATCGTCGTCGACTCCTTCGACGAGCTCGATCGCCTCGACGCGCTCCACCGCACCGGCGGCTGCGTCCCCGATGTTCTCGTCCGCGTGACGCCCGGCGTCCACGCCCACACCCACCACTACGTCGCGACGGGCCAGGACGACTCCAAGTTCGGCTTCAACCTGGCCAACGGCGACGCCGAGCGCGCCGTTCGCCGAGCCGGCGCGAGCGACTCGGTCAACCTCGTCGGCGTGCACGCCCACATCGGCTCGAACGTGTTCGGCGCCGACAGCTTCGGGCGGGCGGCCGAGGTGATGGCCGCGTTCGCAGCACCGTTCGACCTGCGACAGCTCGTGCTCGGCGGCGGACTCGGCGTCCCCTACGTCGCCGGCGAGCGATCGGCCTCGATCACAGAGTGGGCCGACGTCGTCCTCGGCGCCTGCCGGTCGGCCGGCGTCACCGCACGCGTGGCCGTCGAGCCTGGTCGGTCGATCGTTGCGGCCGCTGCGATCACCGTGTACACGATCGGGACGATCAAGCCCATCGCCGGGGTGCGCACGTATGTCGCCGTCGACGGCGGGATGAGCGACAACCCGCGGCCGGTCCTCTACGGCAGCGGCTACGAGGCGTTCCTGCCGCGAGCGACGAACGCTGAGCGGCCGATGGCGGCTCGCGTCGTCGGCAAGCACTGCGAGAGCGGCGACGTCCTCGTCAGCGACGCCAGGCTCCCGGCAGACGCCGTGGTCGGCGATCTGCTCGCGACCCCGGTGACCGGCGCCTACGGGCACTCGATGGGATCCAACTACAACGAGCTCACCCGGCCGCCGGTCGTGTTCGTCGCCGATGGCGAGGCACGTCTCGTCGTGCGCCGCGAGACGATCGACGATCTCCTCGCCACCGACGTCGGCTGATCGTCCTGTCCGCATCAACCTGCCCGATCGGGCCGATTTCTACGGACAGAACGGGGAAGGGTGGGCGGTAGATTCTCAACGCGTGAGTGCCGCCAAGGGAGTCGTACGGGTCGGGGTCCTCGGATGCGGCAACGTCGGTGGCGCGTTCGTGACGCTCGTGGCGCAGCGCGCCGACGAGATCGAGCAGCGCACCGGAGTCCGTCTCGAGGTGCGCCGCATCGCCGTGCGCAACGTGTCACTCAGTCGTGACGCAGAGATCGATCCGGCGATGCTCACGAGCGACGCCCATGACATCGTCGTTGATCCCGACATCGACCTCGTCGTCGAGATGATCGGTGGCATCGAGCCGGCACGCGAGCTCATCGCCACGTCGCTCAAGGCGGGCAAGCCCGTCGTCACCGCGAACAAGGAGTTGCTCGCCAACGTCGGCGTGGAGCTGTACGAGATGGCCGATCAGCACGGTGTCGACCTACTGTTCGAAGCCGCCGTCGGCGGTGGCATCCCACTCATCCGTCCGCTGCGCGAGAGCCTGCGCGGTGAGGAGGTGCGCCGTGTCATCGGCATCGTCAACGGCACGACCAACTACATCCTGACGAAGATGAGCGAGGACGGCGTCAGCTACGGCGAGGCGCTGGCCAAGGCGCAGCAGCTCGGCTACGCCGAGCGCGACCCCACGGCCGACGTGGAGGGGTACGACGCGGCGGCGAAGGCGGCCATCATCGCCACCATGGCGTTCGGCTCACGGGTCGTCGCCGGCGACGTCTACCACGAGGGCATCTCGAAGATCACAGGCGGCGACATCGCCGTCGCCAAGCGGCTCGGCTACGTCATCAAGCTCGTCGCGATCATCGAGCGTGACCGGTCGAGCGGCGAGATCGCCGTGCGCGTCCATCCCGCGATGGTGCCCGTCGCACACCCGCTGGCGAGCGTGCGCGAGAGCTACAACGCCGTGTTCGTCGAGGGCGAGGCGGTCGGCTCGCTCATGTTCTACGGGCGCGGCGCCGGCGGCATGCCGAGCGCGAGCGCCGTGCTCGGCGACGTCATCGACGCCGCAGTGAACCTGTCGAAGGACTCGCACGGCACGATCGGCGAGTTCGCCCGGCCGCGCCTGCGTCCCATCGACGAGGCGACATCGGAGTACCTCATCAGCCTCGACGTCGACGACCAGCCCGGAGTGCTGCACGACGTGACGGGCGTGTTCGCCCGCCACGACGTGAGCATCCGCGCCGCCGAACAGGAGGGACTCGCCTCCAACGCCCGACTCGTGTTCATCACGCACGACGCCAAGGAGTCGTCGGTGCAGTCGACGCTGCGTGAGCTG
>JALZNU010000025.1 GCA_030857495.1 Actinomycetota bacterium
CCTTGTCGAGCAGCTCGACGCCCTTGATCCGCTTGTGCCTGCCGGCGGCGGCCTTCGACTTGTAGATGCGCTGCATCAGCACCGGCAACAGGATGTCGCGCACGAGCGTCGACTTCCCCGAGCCGGACACGCCGGTCACCGTGACGAAGCATCCGAGCGGGATCTCGACGTCGAGATCATTGAGGTTGTGCTCGTGTGCGCCCTCGATGACGAGTCGTTCGAGGCCCGGTGGCCTGCGCTGGGCCGGCACCGGGATCGACTTTCGACCGGACAGGTACTGCCCAGTGATCGACGCCTTCACCTTCAGGAGGCCCTTGACAGGACCGCTGTAGACGACATCGCCACCGTGCTCACCGGCGCCAGGTCCGATGTCGACGATCCAGTCGCTCTCGCGGATCGTCTCCTCGTCGTGCTCGACGACGATGACCGTGTTACCGAGATCGCGCAGGCGCGTGAGTGTGTCGATGAGGCGGCGGTTGTCGCGCTGGTGGAGCCCGATGGAGGGCTCGTCGAGGACGTAGAGCGTGCCGACGAGTCCCGAGCCGATCTGGCTTGCGAGGCGGATGCGCTGCGCCTCGCCACCAGCGAGCGTGCCGGCCGACCGGGACAGCGTGAGGTAGTCGAGCCCGACGTCGAGGAGGAACCCGAGGCGGGCATTGACCTCTTTCGTCACGCGCTCGGCGATGAGCCGGTCGCGCTCGGACAACTCGAGGCCGGCGAGGAACTTCGCCGACTCCCCGATGGGCATCGCGCAGACCTCGGAGATGTTGAGATCGTTGACGGTCACGGCAAGTGACGCCGGCCTCAATCGGGCGCCGCCGCACGCCGAGCACGGCACCTCGCGCATGTAGCTCTCGTACTGCTCGCGCGACCACTCCGAGTCGGAGCTCTCGTGGCGGCGCTTGAGCCACGGGATGACACCTTCGAACTCGGTGCTGTACTGCCGGGTGCGCCCGTAACGGTTCTTGTACCGAACTGTCACCTTGCCCTTCGTGCCGTGCAGGAGGAGATCGCGCTGCTTTGCCGTGAGCTTGCCCCACGGCGTGTTGGTGTCGAAGCCGTTGTTCTCGGCGATCGACTCGAGCATCCGCGTGAAGTACTGCGTGTGGGCGCTGCGCCACGGCACGATGGCGCCGTCGGCGAGCGTCTGGTCGTGGTCGGAGACGATGAGGTCGGGATCCACCTCGAACGTCGTGCCGAGTCCGTCGCATCGCTCACATGCGCCGTACGGCGAGTTGAACGAGAAGTTGCGCGGCGCGGGCTCCTCGAAGCTCCGTCCGTCCTCGGGACAGACGAGATGCTCGCTGAACGTGAGGTGATCGCCGTCGGACGGTGTGTCGCCCTCGCCGCGCACGATCTCCAGCTCGGCGACACCCTCGGCCAGCTTCAGCGCCGTCTCCAGCGAATCGGTGAGGCGGCGCGCGATGCCCTCGCGCATCACGAGACGGTCGACGACGACCTCGATCTTGTGCTGTTCGTAGCGCGCCAGTCGCTCGTCGCGCTTGAGGAACTCGTCGATCTCGACCGTCTCGCCGTCGATCCGGGCACGCACGAAGCCCTGGCCGGAGAGATCCTCGAGCAGTGTGTCGTACTCGCCCTTGCGTCCGCGGACGACCGGGGCGAGCACCTGGAAGCGGGTGCCCTCCGGCAGCTCGAGGACGCGGTCGACGATCTGCTGGGGCGTCTGGCGGGCGAGGCGAATGCCGTGGTCCGGGCAGTGCTGGACGCCGATCCGGGCGTAGAGCAGGCGCAGGTAGTCGTAGATCTCGGTGATCGTGCCGACGGTGGAGCGTGGGTTGCGGCTCGCCGACTTCTGGTCGATGGAGATCGCCGGTGAGAGGCCGTCGATGACGTCGACGTCGGGCTTGTCCATCTGGCCGAGGAACTGGCGGGCGTAGGAGCTCAGTGACTCGACGTAGCGGCGCTGGCCCTCGGCGTAGATCGTGTCGAACGCAAGGCTCGACTTCCCCGATCCGGAGAGGCCGGTGAAGACGATCAGCTTGTCGCGCGGCAGCTCGACGTTGATGTTGCGCAGGTTGTGCTCTCTGGCTCCCCGGACGCTGATCACGGTGGCGTTGGAGGCTGCGGATGCGGACCGGGGGGCTCGTGGCATCAGGGTTCCACGCTACCGAGGCTGAGCACACGCCGACCTTAGCAGCGCATCGAACGTCTGTACGTTTTGGATGTGCTCCAGGTCGCACGCCTGATGCGTTCGTAGGCTTACCGCATGACAACCCGGGTTGCCGTGCGGTTGCCGGACGAGTTGATCGAGCAGCTCGATCGCGCCGCCTCGGCCAACGACCGGTCAAGGTCCGAGGTCGTACGGCGAGCTCTCGAGTTGTACGTGCACCGACTGGACTGCGAACGGGACGCCACGCGCTACGCGCAGCTCCCGCTCAGCGACGCCGAGCTTGCGCTCGCTGACGATCCCGACGGTTGGTCAGTCACGCCGGAATATTGACCGACGAGGCGGGAAAGTCCGATCGCTTCATCGGGTCGTGTCACACCCCTTTGCGAGACTTGTGGACAGATCGAACCCGAGTGGGTTCCTACGTACGTCTCGTGAACGTGAGCCGTGATGGAGATCAGGCTGCTCGAAGGCCTCGACGTTGCGGTCGATGCAGCGCTCGCCGCTGATGTCGACGACTGGTTCGGTGATGACGACCGCCAGCTTCGTGACGAGCTGTGGGCGTTGCAGCGCCACAAGGCGCGTGTCGCCGCCGTCGAGGCGCGCCTGATCGATCGCTACCGGACGCGCAGAGCGTGGGCGGTCGACGGTTCCCGATCGGCGTCGGCGGCGCTCGCCCGCGATGCGAGGATCTCGCCGGCGAAGGCGAAGGGGCTGCTCGCACGGGCACGCAAGTTGCCCACGATGCCGGCCGTCGCGGCGGCGCTCGCTGCAGGCGAGATCTCCGCCGAGCAGGTCGATCTGTTGTCGAGGGCCAACCAACCGTGGCGCGACGCGGTGTTCGCCGATCACGAGACGTCGCTCGTCGATCACTGTCGCCGGTTGCGGTGGCGTCCACTGCGCCAGATCGTCGACTACTGGTGCCAGGGCGCCGACTCGGTTGCAGCAGAGGACGGCGCCGCGGTGCTCGAACATCGCCGTGCGGCGTCGATCGCATCGACGCTCGACGGCGAAACCATTCTGCGCGCCAACCTTCCGGCCGTCGGCGGCGCCGCGGTGAGCGACGAGCTCGCCCGACTCGAACGCATCCTCTACCTCGACGATCAGCGCACACGCCGTGACCGCACGATCCGCCAGCGTCGCGCCGACGCGCTCGTCGAGATGGCGCACAGGTCACGAGCCAGCGAGCCAGGAGGTCTGAAGCCGCGGCCACTGATCACCGTCCTCGTCGGTGAGGACTCGTTCCGGCGCACATGCGAACTCGCCGAAGGCACCGTCCTCACGCCCGGTCAGCTCGTCCCGCTGCTCGACGACGCTGACATCGAACGCATCGTGTTCGACGGACCCGACCGCGTCCTCAAAGTCTCGAAGAAGCGTCGATTCGCCGGTGCGCTGCGACGTGCGATCGAAGTCCGCGACCGGCATTGTCAACACCCGTCCGGATGCGACGAGCCCGCGCCAACATGCGACGTCGACCACATCGAACCGTGGCCGATCTCACGTCGCACGAGCCAGGACAACGGCCGACTCGAATGCCGCCCCCACAACCGCGACCCCGCCAAGCACGACCCCGGCGACGGCCGCGGCCAGTCACCGTCTCGTGCCCCGTAGCCGACCGAACGGAGTCGAGCGAGCGCAGCGAGCGAGCGAGGTCGAATGCCGTTAGCGGGCGTCGCGCATCTCGCGGCGGAGGTCGTTGACCTCGTCGCGCAGGCGTGCGGCGTACTCGAAGCGCAGCTCGGCTGCCGCCTCGTGCATCTCCGCCTCCAGGGTCTGGACGAGCCGGCCGAGCTCTTTCTCGGGCAGGCTGCGTAGCTCGCGCTGCACCTTGTCGCGCTCGCGCTGGCGGCGGCGATCCTTACCCGGCACCGGTGCCGTGTCGTCGGGGCGCAGCAGCGACAGGATGTCGCCGACGGCCTTACGGATCGTCTGCGGGTTGATGCCGTGCTCGGTGTTGTACTCGAGCTGGCGTTCCCGACGTCGCTGCGTCTCGCCGATTGCCTTCGTCATCGAATCAGTAACCCGATCGGCGTACATCACGACCTGGCCGCCGACGTTGCGGGCGGCGCGACCGATCATCTGGATCAACGACGTCTCAGAGCGCAGGAAGCCCTCCTTGTCGGCGTCGAGGATGCACACGAGCGACACCTCCGGTAGGTCGAGCCCTTCACGCAGCAGGTTGATGCCGACGAGGACGTCGAACTCGCCGAGGCGCAGCGCGCGGAGGATCTCGATCCGCTGGATCGTGTCGATGTTGGAGTGCAGGTAGCGCACTCGGAGACCCTGCTCGAGCAGGTACTCGGTGAGGTCCTCGGCCATCTTCTTCGTCAGCGTCGTCACCAGCACCCGCTCGCCACGGGTGATCCGCTCGTTGACCATCTCCATCAGGTCGTCGATCTGACCCTTCGTCGGCTTGACGATGACCTCGGGATCAACCAGCCCCGTCGGCCTCACGATCTGCTCGACGATCTGGTCGGAGTGGCGCACCTCGTACTGCGACGGCGTCGCCGACATGAACACGCCCTGGTTGATCCTCTCGAGGACCTCCTCGAACGTCAACGGCCGGTTGTCACGCGCCGACGGGAGGCGGAATCCGTGGTCGACGAGCAGGTTCTTGCGGCTGCGGTCACCCTCGTACTGGCCGTGCAACTGCGGCACGGCGACGTGGCTCTCGTCGATGACCATCAGGAAGTCGTTGGGGAAATAGTCGAGCAGCGTGAACGGCGGTTCGCCAGACGAACGCCCGTCGATGTGCATCGAGTAGTTCTCGATCCCGTTGCAGAACCCGACCTCGGCCATCATCTCGAGGTCGTACTGGGTGCGCATCCGCAGGCGCTGCGCCTCGAGCAGCTTGCCCTCCTGCTCGAAGTACGCCAGCCGCTCTTGCAGCTCGGCCTCGATCCCGACCATCGCCTTGCGCATCCGCTCGTCGCCGGCGACATAGTGCGTCGCCGGGAACACCATCACCCGCGGCAACACGGCGAGTGTCTCGCCGGTGAGCGGATCGATGGTGGTCAGCCGCTCGATCGTGTCACCGAACATCTCGATCCGCAGCACGTGCTCTTCATATGCGGGATGGACCTCGATCGTGTCGCCGCGCACGCGGAACTTCCCCCGCCCGAGCGTCATGTCGTTGCGGTCGTACTGCAGGTCGACGAGGCGACGCAGCATGCTGCGCATGTCGTAGTCGACACCCGTGTTGAGGTCGAGCAGCTGGCCCTTGTACTCGGCCGGGTTGCCCATGCCATAGATGCAGCTCACCGACGCGACGACGATCACGTCTCGACGAGTCAGCAGCGCTGCGGTCGTCGAGTGCCGCAACCGGTCGATCTCGTCGTTGATCGACGAGTCCTTTTCGATGTACGTGTCGCTCGAGGGGATGTACGCCTCTGGCTGGTAGTAGTCGTAGTAGCTGACGAAGTACTCGACCCGGTTGTTGGGGAACAACTCGCGCATCTCCTGCGCGAGCTGGGCGGCGAGGCTCTTGTTGGGGGCGAGGATCAGCGTCGGGCGCTGCACCTGCTCGATCGTCCACGCCATCGTCGCCGACTTGCCCGAACCCGTGATGCCGAGCAGCGTCTGGAACCGGTCACCACGCTCGATCCCCGCAGCAAGCGCAGCGATCGCCGCCGGCTGATCACCAGCAGGCTGGAAGTCGGACTCGACGCGGAAGACCTCGTCGCGGACGATCTCGTTGGGGGACGGCAGCAGACGGCTGAGCTCGGCGACGGCGGGATCGGCGGTCTCGGCGAGGTCGGGCGCCGGACGGTCGCCGACATCGGTGTCAGTCACCCGATCATCCTACCCATCGAACGCCCGTTCGGCGACGAGCTCGCCGGACGTCAGCGGGTGAACGGTGATCGGGCGAGCTGCAGCTGGCTGACGCCGAGGTAGCTCGCCCCGAAACCCGCCTCCGAATACGCCAGCCAGAACGACCACATCTGACGGAACGTGTCGTCGAAGCCGAGATCAGAGATCTCGTCCCATCGTTCGAGGAATCGCAGCCGCCAGCGGTGCAGCGTCTCGACGTAGTGCTGGCGCAGGTTGCGCCGCTCGAACACGGCGAGCGAGGTGTGCTCGGCGAGCATCTCGTCGATCAGTCGCAGCGACGGCAGGAACCCGCCGGGGAAGATGTACTTGTTGATCCACGAGTACGAGTGGCGGGTGGCGACCATCCGGTCGTGGGGCATCGTGATCGCCTGCAAGCCGGCCTTGCCGCCGGGCCGCAGCACACGGTCGATCGTGGCGAAGTACTCGGGCAGGAAGTCCTCCCCCACCGCCTCGATCATCTCGACGCTGACGACGGCGTCGAACTGCTCGCAGACGTCGCGATAGTCCTGCAGACGGATGTCGACACGATCGCCGGCACCGGCCTCGGCGATGCGCTCCTCGGCGAGCTCTTTTTGCTCGGTCGACAGCGTGAGTCCGGTCACCCGTGCACCACGCTGCGCGGCCCTGATGGCGAGCGCGCCCCACCCGCAACCGATGTCGAGCACCGTGCTGCCCTCCCCGACGTGGGCGTAGTCGAGGACCCCGTCGATCTTGCGCAGCTGCGCTGCGGCGAGGTCGTCGGCGGGCTCGAACCACGCTGCCGAGTACGTCATCGTCTCATCGAGGAACTCGGTGAACAAATCGTTGGACAGGTCGTAGTGCCGATGGATGTTGGCCTTCGAGCCGCTGCGCGTGTTGCGTTCGCTCGACGGATGATCCGACTGGACGGTGAAACGGAACCGCTGCATCCACGGCGGGACGAGTCGTGACGCCCGTGCCGCGAACACGGAGAGCAGGTCGGCGAGATCGGTGCCCTCTGCCGGCGCCCAGTCGCCGACCATGTACGCCTCGCCGAACCCGATGTGGACGTCCTCGCCGAGCCGGTTGAACAGGCCACCCGGTGACGTGACGATCATCGTCGGCGCGCTGCGATCGCCGCCACCGATGGCGGAACCGTCGGGGAACGTGACCCGCAGCGGGAGGCCGGCCACGATGCGCCGGAACAGACGCTCGGCGACGAACGCCCGCACCGGATGGTGCGGCACGTCCGCGAGTCCCGGCCAGACCCCGGCGTTGGGAACCGGAATGTGGTGTCGTCGCTCGAGTGTCGACGTCACGACCAAACCTCTCGGTTCGACATGCGACCACGATGCCGCGTCAACACCGATTTCATCGTCTCTGTACACCAGGTTGCGGGCAGTGCGTGGGACGTGGCACGACGCGCAGTCGCCTCGCCCACAGCTTCACGCCCTGGAACCGAATCAGGAAGCTGACCCACAGCGGCATCAGCGGGTGACGAGCCGACATCTTCAGCACGTTGGCGACGGTCGCCGGTCGCCGCCGGCCCCGCAGGGTGGCCACGAACGGGACGCTCCCCCGCCGGCGTAAGCAGATGCCGACATCGAGGCGCTCGTCGGGCTCGCGCAACCGCATCTCGTACGTGCCCTCCATGTCGAAGAACGGTGACACGTAGAGCCGCTTGCCGGTGCGGGCGCGCCCGCTCTCGTCGGGCCGCAGCAGGTACACGTGGCGGTCGCCGTAAGTGTTGTGCACCTCGGCGAGCACCGTCACCAGCTCGTCGCGGGCGTCGTAGCACCAGTAGACGCTCAGCGGGTTGAACACGTAGCCGAGGACCCGTGCGTTGGCCAGCATCGCGACTCGTCCGCCGGTGAGGTCGATGCCGTGGCGCTCGCAGAAGGCGTCGACGTTGTGTCGGATCGAGCGTTCGGGATCTCCGAGGTGGTCCTTCGCCTCGAACCGCGCCAACGCACCGAGCCCCTGCGGCAAGCGCGGCAGGTCGTCGATGTCGACGAGCCACATGTAGCCGCCGTAACGGAACGAGTTGCGGATCGGCGCAGTCCTCGTGTGCCGTGTCTCGCAGCGGTAGATCGCCGCACGTCGAAGGCTGCCGTTGCCACTTCGCGCGCTCATCGGATACCAGTGTCCCACTCGACCCCGAGCGACGACGCGGCGCGGACGCCCGAGACGCATCCGTCCTCGTGGAAACCCCAGCCGTGGTAGGCGCCGGCGAATGCCAGCCGGTCCCGGTTCAGCGATGAGAGGCGTGCCTGAGCGGCAACCGCGTCATGGGTGAACACCGGGTGCTCGTACGACATGGTGGCGATGCGCTCGCGCTCGTCGATGGTGTCGCCGGCGTTGAGCGAGACGACGTAGTCGACCGGCTGATCGAGGCACTGCAGCCGGTTCATCCAGTAGTTCACCATCACGTGGTCGGCCGTGGCGTCACACGAGCGCATCCGGTAGTTCCACGAGGCGCGGGCGCGACGGCTCGTCGGCAGCACCGTGTCGTCGGTGTGCAGCACGGTTGCGTTGCGGGAGTAGCCGAACGAACCGAGCAACGATCGCTCCGCGTCGGTTGGTGCGTCGAGCATCGCCAGCGCCTGGTCGGCGTGCGTGGCGATCACGACGTCGTCGAACTCATGGACGACGTCGTCGTCGTCGTGCACTTCGACGCCGTCGGGAGTCCGCCGTACCGAACGGACCGGGGACATCGTCGACACGGCCGAGAGCGACTTCGCCGCCCGCTCGACGTAGGTCCTGGACCCGCCGACGACTGTGCGCCAGTCGTGCGAACCCTTGACGCTGAGCATGCCGTGGTTGTCGAGGAAGGCGAAGAGGTGCCGTGCCGGGTAGCGCATCGCGTCGTGGTCGCCTGACGACCAGACGCACGAGATCAGCGGGACCACGAAGTGACGGCGGAACCACGCCGAGAACCGCCCATCCTCGAGGAACGTCCGCACGTCTAGGTGCGCCGAGCGCTCCGGCGGCTCGGCGAGCAGCCGCTTGGCACGCAGGTGGAAGCGCTTGACCTCCCCCAGCATCCAGAGAAACCGCGGGTCGACAGCCCGTCGCGTCTGGGCGAACACCGCCCTCAGTCCCCTGCCGCCGGCGTATTCCAGCCCGCAGCCGTCGCAATGGATCGACATGCTCATCTCGGTCGGCTGCGTGGCGACATCCAGCTCACCGAACAGCCGCATCAGCGACGGGTACGTCGCCTCGTTGTGCACGATGAACCCGCTGTCGATGGCGATCACGCTGCCGTCACTGCTGGCGATGTCGTGGGTGTGGGCGTGGCCGCCGAGGCGGTCGTCGGCCTCGAACAGCGTGACCTGCCCGCCGCGCTGCAACACGTAGGCAGCTGTCAGCCCGGAGACGCCGCTGCCGATCACCGCGATGCGACGCTGCAGTGCCGGTGGGGCCGTGGAGTGCGATGCGGGGGTCACCACCGTCGTTCGTAGCCGAGGTGGCCGGAGGATTGACGGTCTACTGATGGCATGATCTATGGGTACAGCGTCATTGACGCCACGAGTGCTGTCACCGATGATCGACTGGTGCGCACCAGGACCGCCATGATCGTCGCCTTCCCCGGCGTGCAGGCACTCGACGTCACCGGTCCGTACGAGGTGCTCGCCGGCGCCAACTCGTGCCTGCGCCGCGAGGCGTACGACGTCACGGTCGTCGCCTCGTCACCCGGAACGCTGCGCAGCGAGAGCGGTCTCGAGCTGGTGGCGCGCGGGCTGCCCGACCTGACGGCGCAGCCGCCCGACCTCGTCATCGTGGCTGGCGGCAGCGGCGTCCACGATGCCACCGACGACGAGATCCTGCTCTCCTGGCTGCGCGATGCGGGTTCCAGGGCCGAGCGGCTCGCCACCGTGTGCTCCGGGACGTTCCTCGCCGCCAGCGCGGGACTCCTCGATCGTCGGCGCGTCACCACGCATTGGGCACGAGCCGATCGCCTGGCCCGCGAGCACCCCGAGGTACGCGTCGATGCCGATCCCGTCTACCTGCGCGACGGCAACGTGTGGTCGTCAGCCGGCGTCACCGCAGGGATCGATCTCTGCCTCGCCCTCGTCAGCGAAGACCACGGACCCGACGTCGCGCAGACCGTCGCCCGCTGGCTCGTCATGTTCCTCCATCGGCCCGGCTGGCAGTCGCAGTTCCGAGCACCGGTGTGGGTCGAGCGAGCCGGCGACGACGCCATCAGGTCCGTGCAGGAGCGCGTCGACGCCGACCCCAGCGGCGACCATCGCATCGCCGTGCTCGCCCGCCACGCCGCGCTCAGCGAACGGCACTTCCAGCGCCGGTTCACGCACGAGACCGGCGTGACGGCGGCGCACTACGTCGCCACGGTGCGGCTCGAGGCGGCCCGCCGGGCGCTCGAACGCAGCGACGACACGGTCGCCGCCATCGCAAGGAGCATCGGCTTCCGCAGCGCCGAGTCGATGCGGCGCACGTTCGTCGAACACCTCGGCACCTCGCCGAGCGAGTACCGCCACCGATTCACCCACACACAGAAGGTTCCACGATGACCGAATCAGCGCGACTCCGCGTCGCCATCCCCCTGTTCCCCCAGATCACCGCGCTCGATGCGGTCGGGCCGTACGAGGTGCTGCAGCGCATCCCGTCGATCGACGTCACATTCGTCGGTCACGAGGTCGGGTCGGTGCGCACGGAGAACGGGTTCCTCGGCCTCGCCGTTGACGCCACCTTCGAAGACCATCCTGCGCCCGACGTCATCGTCATGCCCGGCGGCAACGGCACGCGGCCGCTCCTCGGTGACGAGCGTGTGCTGTCGTGGCTCCGCGAGGCACACCGCACGACACGGTTCACGACCTCGGTATGCAGCGGCTCACTCGCGCTCGCCGCTGCCGGGCTGCTCGACGGGCTCACCGCGACGACGCACTGGTCGGTGCTGGATCTCCTCGACCACTTCGGCGCGGTGTCGACGCAGCAGCGGGTCGTCGAGCACCTCGACCGGCGGATCATCACCGCCGCCGGCGTGTCGTCCGGCATCGACATGGCACTGCGCCTCGTCGAGCTCCTCGTCGACCGCACCGCCGCCGAGGCTGCGCAACTCCTCATCGAGTACGACCCGCAACCCCCGTTCGACACCGGCTCACTCGCCAAGGCCAGCACCGAGGTCAAGCAGCGCGCCGAGGAGTACTCCGGCCGCGCCTGAAGCGCTTGAGCCGCCACTCCGTCCTGTCCGTAGAAATGTGCCCGATCGGGCCGATTCGTACGGACAGAACGAAGGACGGCGTCGAGACCGGTCATCGTTGCGTCGCGCTGACGCGGAGCTCCGCCCACAGGGCGTCGACCTGCGACTCCAGCGCGTCGACGTCGCCGCTGTTGTCGAGCACATGGGTGGCGATCGCCACGCGCTGCTCGCGGCTCGCCTGATTGGCCATCCGCGCCCGGGCGTCGGCCTCGTCCATCCCCCTCGACTTCGCCAGCCTCTCGACTGCGATCTCCGGGTCGACGTCGACGACGATGGTCGCGTCGAGGTCGCTGCGGGGACGCTCGGTCAGCAGCGGGAGGTCGAGCACGACGACGTGATCGGTCGCTCGCTCGACATCGATGCGACGCCTGATCTCTTCGCCGAGCGGCGGGTGGACGATGCCGTTGAGATCGGCGAGCGCCGCAGGGTCGTTGAACACGATCGCCGCCAGTGCCGAACGATCGAGGTGCCCGTGATCGCCGACGACGCCCTCGAACCGTGCAGCGATCGCCTCGACGACGGGTGAGCCGGGCTGCTGCAGCTCTCGCACGACGGCGTCTCCGTCGATGATGATGGCGCCGCGCTCGGCGAGCATCGCCGAGACGGTGGACTTGCCCGACCCGATGCCACCGGTCAACCCGACGAGCAGCACGGTCGGCCGGGATCAGGACGTGGT
>JALZNU010000194.1 GCA_030857495.1 Actinomycetota bacterium
CGCTGCTGCGTCCGCAGCCGACACCTCGCTGCCGTTCGGTGGTGTGCCGATCGGCGTGAAGGAGCTCGACCAGGTGGCCGGCTGGCCCGACACGGAGGCCTGCGTCGCCTTTGCCGACCGGGTGGCGACACGCACGTCGACGCACGTCGAGCGCGCCCGCGACGACGGTGGCACTGTGCTCGTCGGGCTTACGACCGCCTCGGAGTTCGGTGCCGTCAACCTCACCCGAACGGTGCTCAACGGCGCGACGCGCAACCCGTGGGATCAAGGTCGCACGCCGGGCGGCTCGTCGGGCGGCACTGCGGCGGCAGTTGCCGGCGGGCTCGTCACGCTCGCGACGGGTGGCGACGGTGGCGGCTCGATCCGCATCCCCGCCGGGTTCTGCGGACTCGTCGGGTTGAAGTCGACGTTCGGGCGGATCCCACGTTCTCCCGCCGCCACGTACGGCAACCTCACGGTGACGGTCGGGTGCCTGTCACGGTCGGTGCGCGACACGGCGAGGTGGTTCGACGTCTGCAACGGTCATGATGCCCGCGACCCGCTCAGCCTCACGCGCACCGAGCCGTGGGAACCGGAGCTCGGTTCGCACGTCGAGGCGTTGCGTGGGCTTCGGGTCGCCGTCGTGGCCAACTGGGGCGGCGCCGTCGTGTCGCCTGCGATGTGGGAGAGCCTCGAGTCGGTGACCGAAATGCTGTGCTCGACGGCGGGGCTCCAGCGTGTCGACGGCGTGGACACGGCGTTGCCACGGATGGGGGCGGCGTGGTCGATCTCAGGGATGATCTCGATCGCCGCCGAGCTCGGGGACCGCTGGCCGTCGTGCGCCGACGACCTGACTCCGGAGGTGCGCCACGGCTTGGAGGCAACCGCGGGAAAGTACTCCGCCGAGGCGCGCTACCGGATCGAGCAGCGCCGGATGCAGCTGAACGAGACGATGGCGCGCATCTTCGACCCGGCCGACGGGGTCGACCTGGTGATCACGGCGAGCAATCCGGACGTGGCGTTCGAGGCGGAGGGTCCGCTACCCGACACGTTCGGTGGCGTCCACGGCGGGATGGCCAACAACGGGCTGTTGACGTTCCCGGCGAACCTGCACGGAAACCCGGCGATCTCGATCCCGGCGGGGCTGCTGGACGGCATGCCGATCGGACTGCAGGTCGTCGGCCGTCACTTCAGCGAGCCGCTGCTTCTCGACCTCGCGCTTGCGGTCGAGCGTGAGCGCCCGTGGCCCCTGGTCGCGCCCGGCGGTAGCGTCGCGGCGTCCGGGGAGTAGCGCAGCCTGGTTAGCGCACCTGCTTTGGGAGCAGGAGGTCGCGGGTTCGAATCCCGCCTCCCCGACTAAAGGCAGCAGTCACCCCGACGGAGGCCGCCTAGAACCTCTCGAGGTTGTGGGCCTCGAAAACCTCGGGCTCACCTGAGAGCTGGATGCCCGCCGCTTCGAGTTGCGGTCGTAGCTTCTCGCCGAACGCGCTCAGCTGCTCCTGCGACTCCCAAATCTCGCTCACGCGTACGTCTTGCTGGTCACCGAAACAGACGTGCATCAGGCAACCCTCTGGGGGCCAATCGCCGGACTCTTCGAGCGCGTCGTGAACGGTGTCGTATTGCTGCTTAGTCACATTCGAAACGGGAAAACGGACAACGATGCTCATGATGGCCTCCCAGGATGGTCGCGTCGCAACGACCCTACTCTCCACAGCCGGCGGGGCTCACCGGCCCGCCCTCCGGTTCGAACGCCATCTCGCTAGGGAGACCACAGTCTGCTGTGCTTCAACCTTCGGTTCGGCGACGAGCACGTGAGGACGCTCGCGGTTTCGGTCATCGCAGGCGCGTGGCCTTCTCCCATCGGCGCCCTACCGCGTGGACGGGGCGTCTCCACGGGCGAGGCTTTCGGCGAACTCGCGGAGTCGGGCGATCGACTCGGCGGGAACCTCGGGGCGATGAGCGGCGAGCGCCGCCTTGATCCGTGCGTACGTATCGGCCTCCATGCCGCAGCGGCGGCACTCCTCGAGGTGGGCCTCGATGCGCCCGGCGCGCTCGGCGTCGATGTGGCCGTCGAGGTAGTGCTGGAGCACCTCAGCGACCTCGTGGCAATCCAACCCGCCGGGCGGGGATCGGTGCAGCAGCATCCTCAGCCATGCCTTCATCACATGCGCCTCCTCGGTGCGAGACTGGGTCGATCGAGCCGGTCGCGGATTCGGGATCGAGCGCGATGCAATCGGCTCATCACGGTGCCCACCGGGACGTCGAGCACGCCGGCGGCCTCGGCGTACGTCAGTCCGTCGATGTCGACGAGCTCGACCACACGCCGGAACGGCTCGTCGAGAGCATCGAGGGCACACACGATCTCGGCATCGAGCGCGTCGTCGACGATCGCGTCGGTCCGGTCGCCGGCCGCAGCCGTCGCGAGACGGTCGGTCGCGACATCCGGGTCGCGCAGCAACTCGGGGCGTCGGCGCCGGTTGCGGTTGATGTGGGTATGGCGCAGGATCGTCAGCAGCCATGCCCGCGGGTGCCTGCCGTCGAACCCGCCGATCCCTCGGTAGGCGCGCACGAGCGTGTCCTGGACGAGGTCCTCGGCTTCGGCGTGGTGGCGAGTCAACGAGTTGGCGACCCGCAGGAGCACCTCGATCTCGGGCAGCACGTACCGCTCGAACGCGGTGTCGTCGATCGCAGGCTCCTGCACACGTAATGAAACCCTTCGCGTCGGCTCTGCCATTCCCGCACGTGCCGGCCGCGCCGCTGCGGGCCGTCCCACGGCGCGTCCTTGCCCTCCGACGCCGCTCACCGCGGGCAGGGGCACTTGCGTCGTCAGGTGGCGTAGGCCCGCGCTCGCTCCGACGTGGCTTCGCTGGGCTCGATCCCGAGCAGGTGGTCGAGGGACAGCCGGCCAGGTCCCATCACGATGAGCGGAACGCTCTCGAACCGACAGATATTCCGGGCGCCTACGGCGAGGTGGGGATTGCGCCGGTGTGGCCGGTCGGGTCGGGTCATCCTCGGGGCGCTACTGCCTCGCGGTGCCGTGGCGAGGGAGACGTCGCTGCGCCAGGTCCAGCGGGTGCCGTCTCCGCCACCTGGCCGAGCCCGCTTCGACGGGCCTGTCGCCGGCGCAGCACGGTCGCTCCGAGCGCAACGGCGACAAGGACGACCACGGCGGCGGTGACGAACGCAATGGGGTCGTCGGGGACGATGCGATTCTGGAGCCAGGTCTGGAGTTCGCCGGCCGCGTCGACGATCGGGTCGTCAGTTGCGCCGTTGAGGACGCGGATCTCGTACCAGCCGTAGTAGGCGACGTAGGCGCCGGCGACGAGCGTGAACCCGCCGGCGATCCTGTTCATCGCAGGCAGCACGTTGCGGACCCGTCGCACGACACCGGTCTTGGCGAGCGCGACGGCGACGGTGAGGATCGCGATGACGACACCCATTCCGAGCCCGTAGGCGACGAACACCCCGAAGCCGACGAGCCAGCTCTCGGACCGGAAGGTGCTGGTCGTGACGGCGAGGAACGGCCCGATCGTGCACGACAGCGACGCAACGGCGTAGGACACACCGAACAGGAACATCGACGGCAACGTGCCGTCGGTGCCGCCCTTGTTCAGCTTCGGGATCTTCACCACGAGCTGTCGGCCAAGGAGCAGCGCGGCACCGAGCCCGCCGAGGCCGACGCCGATGACGATCGTCGCCCACGGCAGGTACTGCTCGACGCGGAGGGCGAACGGGGTGACGATCAGCCCGAACGTGGCGAACACCACGACGAATCCGGCGGTGAGCATCGCGGACACGGCGAGGGCTCGGCCGATGGCGCCGGCTCGCCCACAGTCGTGGTCGAGTCCGACGAACGTGGACAGGTACGCCGGGAGCAGGGCGAAGCCGCATGGGTTGACGGTGGCGGCCATGCCGGCGGCGAGGGCGAACGCGTAGGTGCCGTTCACGTCGCCTGCTCCGTCGTGCCGGGGATCGACGCGATCGGCATCGTTCAGGCCGCGAGGAGCTCGTCGATCCGATCGGCGAGAGCGTCGCCGCCCATCCCGCCGACGAAGACCTCGATCTCACCGGCGTCGTCGACGAAGGCGTACGCAGGTTGACCGTAGACACCGAACGATTGCCAGACGCTGCCGTCGAGGTCGGCGAGCTGTCTGATCGCGCCGACCCCCGTGTCGTCGACGAAGTCCCGCATGGCGTCGAGCTCTCCACGGCCCGGTACGCCGATGACCTGGAGCTTGTCGGCGTAGCGGGCCGCGAGCTCGGCGACCTCGGGCGCCTCGGCCCGGCAGCTCGTGCACCACGGCGCCCAGAACCATAC
>JALZNU010000026.1:0-2678 GCA_030857495.1 Actinomycetota bacterium
GTGCAGCCCTCCGCGCACCCATCTGGTGTACCGATCGCAGGGGTCGACGCGCCGATCGGCTACGAGCTGCCCACGGCCGGTGAGCTCACCCCGGGATGGCAGTGGATCGTGCGCCTCACGTGGCTCGCTGTCTTCATCGGCCTCATGTCGGTGTGGAAGGCGAGCCGCGACATCGGCCTGCCGACATGGTGGCTGGGCCCGTTCGGGGACCCAATGCCACTGCCGGTCTCGCTGCTCCCGTTCCTCGTCCCGACGGCGATGGTGATGCTCACGTTCTCCCGCTCGCGGGCGATGCCGTGGTTCGGGCTCGTCGCGGCGTGCGCGATGGCGGGCGTCGGGGTCGCCGACCTGTCGCCCTATCCCGGCCTCGGTGTCATCGAGCTCGTGATCGCTGCGGCAGCGGGGGCCGTGTCGTTTGCGTCGATCGGTGGGCGCTACCGCACCGGCCCTGCGCCACCGCCAGCCGACGGCGACGGCGACGACGTTCGGTAGCGTCTGGCGAAGTGCAGATCAACGGGCGAGTGCTCTCGTCACTCCCGGTGGGCGAACGGGTCGGCATCGCCTTTTCCGGAGGGCTCGACACGTCGGCCGCGGTGGCGTGGATGCGTCATCACGGCGCCGAACCTCACGCCTACACGGCCGACCTCGGGCAGTACGACGAGCCGGATCTGGCATCGCTGCCCGACAGGGCTGTCGAGTACGGCGCGGCGGCAGCGCGTCTCGTCGACTGCCGCGACGAGCTCGTCCAGGAGGGCCTGCTGGCGCTGCAGTGCGGCGCCTTCCACATCGCCACCGCCGGTCGCACGTACTTCAACACGACGCCGCTCGGCAGAGCGGTGACTGGGACCCTGCTCGTGCGCGCGATGCGAGACGACGAGGTCGACATCTGGGGTGACGGCAGCACCTACAAGGGCAACGACATCGAGCGTTTCTATCGCTACGGGCTGCTCGTCAACCCCGACCTTCGGATCTACAAGCCGTGGCTCGACGAGCAGTTCGTGTCCGAGCTCGGGGGGCGGGCGGAGATGAGTGCGTTCCTCACCGAGCACGGCCTCCCGTACCGGGATCCGGCGGAACGGGCGTACTCGACCGACGCCAACGTCTGGGGCGCGACGCACGAGGCGAAGCGCCTTGAAGAGCTCGGCGTGTCGATGGACATCGTCGAGCCCATCATGGGCGTCGCCCACTGGCGTGACGACGTGACGATCGAGACCGAGGAGGTCACGCTCGAGTTCGCAGAGGGGTGGCCCGTCGCCGTCAACGGGACGACGTTCGACGATCGCGTCGACCTCGTCCTCGCGGCCAACGCGATCGGCGGTCGCCACGGTCTCGGCATGAGCGACCAGATCGAGAACCGCATCATCGAGGCCAAGAGCCGGGGAATCTACGAGGCGCCGGCGCTGGCGCTGCTGCGCATCGGCTACGAGCGGCTCGTGACGGCCATCCACAACGAGCAGACCATCGAGAACTACGTCACGATGGGTCGCCGGCTCGGGCGGATGCTCTACGAGGGCCGCTGGTTCGATCCGCAGGCGCTGATGCTGCGCGAGCCGCTGCTGCGCTGGGTGGCGGCGGCGGTCACGGGCACGGTGACGGTGCGCCTGCGCCGCGGCGACGACTACACGATCGTCGACACGTCGGGTCCGGCGCTGACGTACGCGCCCGAGCGACTGTCGATGGAGCGGGTGGAGGACGCCGCGTTCGGCCCGCAGGATCGCATCGGACAGCTGACGATGCGCAACCTCGACATCGCCGACACGCGGGCGAAGCTCGGCGTGTACCGCTCGTCGGGCACGCTGCCGCCCGGTGGGCTGACGCGCGAACTCGACGGCAGCGATCCGCCCGAGGAGTTGCCCGACGAGTTGCCCGTAGTTGACCCTGGCTGAGGCTCCTCAGCCGCCGTCGCCCGAGCCGAAGCAGTCGACTCCGAGCGCCTTCGCCTGCTCGACGAGGTCGCTCGAGTCGAAGGCGTCGTCGACGAGCGCCTCAGCCTCGCCCTCTTCGATGTCGGCGAGCACCTGGTCGTCTTCGTACCCGGCCTCGTCGATCCGATCCTCCACCTCGCCGATCTTGTCGGATCGCTCGTCCCACAGCTCCTTGAAGCGGTCGGCGTCGTCGCTCAGCTCCTCGGGGGCCTCGAGGTCGCCGATCTCTGCGAACAGGTCGTCGCCGATCGTCTCGATCTCGTCGAACGAGTCACGGAGGTCGCCGATCGTCTCAGGCTCGGCGATGTCGTCGCCACGTTCGCCGGCCTCTGCGCAGAGGCCGGTGACGTCGGCCCGCCACTCCTCCGCCGACAGCGCGTCGCCCTCGGGTGCGTCGCCGTCATCGGTGCCCTCGGTGTCCTCGGTCTCGGTGTCGTCTGGAGCATCCGTGTCCTCCGACGGATCGGTGTCGTCCGGGGCATCGGTGCCGTCGGGTGCATCCGTCGCGTCGGCTGCCTCGGTGCCCTCCGGCGCCCCGGTGCCGTCGGCGGGTTCGTCGTCGCCGCAGGCGGCGAGTCCGACGGCCAGAGTGGCTGCGAGCACTGCGGCCGTGAGTCCGGCGCCGGGCCGGCGTGGTGTCGTCATGCCACCACGATGGCACGCGCGCGGGCGGAGTCAGGTCAACAGGCGCGAGACGAGCTCGGTGAGCAGCTCACACCGTGGCTCGAGCGCATCGACAACGATGTACTCGTG
>JALZNU010000026.1:2688-11791 GCA_030857495.1 Actinomycetota bacterium
GCGCGCCGCCGCCGACGGAGCCGAGACCGTCCAGCGTCGGCACGCCGACGGCCGCGGTGAAGTTGCCGTCGCTGCCCCCGCCGACGGCGACGCCCTCGATCGGTCCCTGGCCGACGCTGGCCGCCGACTCGCGGGCGAGTGCGAACAGCGAGGTCGATGCCGACTCGGGCATCGGCGGCCGGTTTATTGCACCCGTGACCTCGAGGCGGACGTCGGGGTCGTCACTGCGCAGCGACGCCATCGAGTGCTCGATCCGCAGCCGCTCGTCGTCGTGTTCGACGCGCACGTCGACGCGCAGCCGTGCCGTGGCCGGGACGACGTTGTCGGCGGTGCCGGCTTCGGCGACGGTGGGCGTCACCGTGGTACCGGAGTCGGGGCGGCCGAGCTGGACGATCTCGATCACGCGCCGCGACAGCTCGACGAGCGCGTTGGCGCCTCGCTCGGGTTCCAGGCCGGCGTGCGCGGCGCGCCCGTGGGTGGTCACGGTGAACGTGCCAACGCCCTTGCGGGCGGTCTTCAACGCGCCGCCGTCGGCGCTCGGCTCGAGCACGAGCACGGCGCCGCACTCGGCTGCCCGCGCCTCGATCAGTGCCCGCGACGCCTCAGAACCGACCTCTTCGTCACACGTCATCAGCAGTTCGACGCCGGCCAGCGAGATTCCGGCGTGCGCCACGCGCTCGAGCGCGTGCACAGCGAGTGCGATGCCGGACTTCATGTCGAACACACCGGGGCCGGTCGCCCGTCCGTCACGTACCTCGAACGGCCGTGCAGCGAGTGTGCCGAGCGGGAACACGGTGTCGTGATGTCCGAGAAGCAACACCCTGGGGGAACCGCCACCCGACCAGTGCACGTGCGGACCCGCTGCGCTTTCGACAAGTGACGGCGCCGACCCGAGCCGTTCCCGGATCAGATCGGCCACCGCCGCGGCCGATGCCGTGAGCGCAGCGACGTCACGCGACGGCGACTCCACCGAGACGAGCCGACTGATGTCGTCGAGGATGGCAGTGGTCATCGCGCGGGACGCTATCTGCGTCCGGCTCGCGCATGAAGGGGCTGCGGGGTCTCTCATCATCTCGGCAGCCCGCATCAGGCGGCGGTTCGTCGCCGTCGGCGGTTCGCCGCCGAGACGCCGGTGGCGGCGCGGTCGACGGTGGAGCCGCGGAACGAGAGGGTGCCGTCGGGTCGGTGCAGGGTGATGGTGCGATGGCGTTCAAGATCGCGCGCCCGATCGGCCGGCCGCGAGTTCGTATACGTCGCCGAAGCGATGTGACCCGAGCCAGCGGAGGTGCGTCAGCGCCACCGGCTGCCGTCGATGGTCTCGCGGATGATGTCGGCGTGGCCGGCGTGGTGAGCGGTCTCCTCGATCATGTGCAAGGCGACCCACCGCAGGTTCTGTTCGGCCATCTCCGGCCAGGCACACGGCGCTTCGAGATCGAAGGTGCCCAAGATCTCGTTCGAGGCGGCGATCTGTTCTCGGTAGTCAGCGACAACCGTTTCGACCGTGTCCTCGTCGGTGAGGCGAAACGTCGAGTCCTCCTCCTCCGACCGCACCTCCGGCCACTCGCCCGGAAAGCTCCGCCCAGCCACGATCACCTGGAACCATCGCCGCTCCCAGATCGCCGAGTGCTTGACCAAGCTCAGCAGCGACAGCGAGCTCGCAGTCGGGGTCATCCGAGCCTGCTCCTCGGAGAGGCCTTGAAGCTTGGCGGTCAGAGCCTGGCGTTTGTAGCCGAGGAACTCGAACAGGCCTGCCCGTTCCGTCTCAGGAGACGCCTTGGCTGCCGACATGCCGAGAACTTACCGAGTGGACGGTGTCGGTTCTGACGCACTGCTCGGCCAACTCGGGCGGCGCCGATCGCGGAAGGGGCGAACGTTGGCGGCCCCTCGGCGCTACGAGCGGCCGCGGGAGCGCACGGCGTCGGCGGCGGTCTCACCGATCGCCCGTACGGCGTCGAGGGGTGCGGTGATCGCGGTTGCGACGAGGTTGCCCGGGGGCGTGTCGGGAGCGTTCGGATGCGGGCGCTTCGGGACGATCTTCTTAGCGTCGCGCAGGGCGGTGCCGAGGTCGGTCAGGTCGCCCTTCGACATCGACGCCCGCATCTGCTTGAAGAGATCGCGCTCTTCCTCCTTGACGTGGTGTCGCACGTTCTCCATCAGCACGGTCATCTTCGGCACGAAGCGCTCGTCGTCGGGCCCGGTGCGCTCGAGCTCGGCCAGGACGGACTTGACGAGATGGTGCTCCTCAAGCGCCTCCAGCACGTCGGATTCCGCATCGGGCATCTGTGCCCGGATGGCCGGATAGAGCACGGTCTCCTCGATGCCGGCGTGCACCGACAGCGCCTCGATCACGCGGTCGGCAACCTTGCGCTTCGTCGCCGACGCCTTCGGACCGAGCTGCTCGAACCGCTTGAACAGTTGTTCCACCTCCGCGTGGTCGTCCTTGAGGACGCGAATTGCGTCGGGTGGGGTGGTGGATCGCTTGGTGGGCACGAAGAAGGGAGTACCCGACGGTGCGGCTTCCCAACCGTCGTTCGCCGGTGACGCCTACGCGATGTTCCAGGCGAGGGAGGACGGTGCGGTCAAGGTGTCGTTCCGACCCTGGAGAACGCAGTCACGGCAGCACGGTGGTGCTCGGCCTCGAGACGCTCGATCTGCGATGTTGCTCTGGCGAACAGCGCGCGCAGCTCGGCCTCGTCGAGCTCGGAGCGAGTCGATGCGGTCGCCGAGAGCGACGCCCACAACTGACGCTTGCCTGACACGCCGGCGATCAATCCCTCGAGCTCGACCACCCTGCTCGACGGCGAGTAGCCCGTCAGCACACCGTTCGTCTTGACTCGCCCGACCAGCTCGCCGGCGCGCGCGCCGAGCGACTTGAGCTGGCTCTCGGACACGTCGAGACGTCCCATGATGTCGTCGAGCGCCTCGCGGTCCTCGTCGATCTCGCGGGCGATCTCGGTGAGGACGTCGCCGAGCGGGGTGCCCTCGTTGGATCGGGCGCACCGCTGGGCGAGTGCCACGCCTGCTGCTGCGCCCGCTCGATGGTCCTGTAGATAGGTGGCGAGTAGGCGGTCGGGGTCGGGTTGCTCGGCGGAAGTCATACCGGCGTGCGTACCCGATCCGGGCGCCCTCGAACCCCGGAACGTTGCCACCGGCCGGCGACCCCGCCGATCGCCGCGACACGCACCTGTGTCATC
Source organism: Actinomycetota bacterium (assembly GCA_030857495.1). Lineage (GTDB taxonomy): Bacteria > Actinomycetota > Acidimicrobiia > Acidimicrobiales > Ilumatobacteraceae > JACDHN01. Next base: position 5,883 of record JALZNU010000026.1, read on the forward strand.
ATCACGTCATGCGCCGTCCGTTGCTCGCCGTCGTCCTCGTCGGATCGATCGTCGCCTCGTCGTGCTCCGACGACGGCGGGTCCAACGAGTCGAGCGCGACAGGTTCCACGTCGGCGGCTACATCCGCGAGCTCGACGACCGGCGTCGCGTCGACGACCGGTGTCACATCGAGCATGCCGCCGGCGTCGTCGACCGCCCCGTCCACTGCGCCGTCCACCGTGCCGCCCACGAGCGAGGCGCTGCCGTCGGCGTCGTTCGGCACGCGTCCGGGCACGAATCAGATCGCCATCGTCGACGCCCGACCCGACGACCGGCTCGAAGTCGTGCGTGCCGGCGAGGACGAACCGTTGGACGAGGGATCCGTCGACCGCTTCGGCTCGTTGCTGTTCCGCGGGCTCGATCCCGGCGACTACGTCGTGCGCAGCGAGGCCGCGGCCACCGGCGTGCTGACGGTGCCGGGCGTCGACGACGTCGCCGAGCCGGACTTCTACGCCGAACAGAAGATCAACCCGAAGCGCCAGAAGCAGTGGTTCGGGTACATGAAGGCTCGCGACGGCACGACGCTGAGCGTCAACGTCGTGCTGCCCGGCGGAGAGGGCCCGTTCCCCACCGTCGTCGAGTACTCCGGCTACGCGCCGAGCGACCCGGGCGGTGACGCCTTCTCGCTGCTGTTCTCCACGCTGGGCTACGCCTACGTCGGCATCAACATGCGAGGCAGTGGCTGCAGCGGCGGCTCGTGGCGGTTCTTCGAGCCGGCGCAGGTGAGCGACGGCTACGACGCGATCGAGACCATCGCCGCCCAGCCGTGGGTCAAATTCAACGAGGTCGGCATGGTCGGCATCTCGTATCCGGGGATCTCGCAATTGTTCGTCGGTCAGTCGAACCCGCCGAGCCTTGCCGCCATCACACCGCTGAGCGTGATCGACGACAGCTTCCGCTCGACGCTGTATCCGGGCGGCATCCTCAACACCGGTTTCGCGTTGGAGTGGACCGCCGAGCGCCTCGCCGAGACGAAGCCCGAGGGCCAGGAGTGGACGTCGACGCGCATCGACGAGGGCGACGAGACGTGCGAGGACAACCAGCGGCTCCGGCTGCAGAACCCCGACCTCGTCGGCGAGGTGCGTGACAACCCCTACTACACGGCGGAGCTCGGCGACCCGCTCGCGCCGCGGACGTTCGTCGACCAGATCGACGTCCCCGTCTTCCTCGCCGGATCGTGGCAGGACGAGCAGACCGGTGGCCGCTTCCCCACGATGCTCGACAAGTTCACGGGCTCACCGCACTTCTACGCCTCGCTCGTCAACGGCGCCCACACCGAGTCGCTGTCGGCCGGCGTCGCACCACGGCTCGCCGAGTTCCTCGACCTCTACGTGGCTCGCCGGACCCCGAACCTCGGGGTGCTGCGCGCGATCGCGCCGATCCTCGGCAGTGCCGTGTTCGGTACCGACGACTTCCGCCTGCCGGGTAAGGACCGCTTCGCCGGGATGCCCTACAAGGAGGCGCTCGCCGAGTTCGAGTCCGAACCGCCGATCGAGGTGCTGTTCGAGCAGGGTGGCGCCAACGGCGCAGAACCCGGTTCGCCCAACCCGCGTTTCTCGCACAAGGTCGACGCCTGGCCGGTGCCCGAGGTCGAACCGACCCGGTGGTTCCTCGGTGTCGACGGCACGCTCGACGAGGAGGCGTCCGCCGTCGACGGCGCCGTGCCCTACCGCGCCAACCCCGACGTCCTTCCCGACACGTTCATGACGGGCGCCGACGACGCGCTGTGGCGGCCCGACGTGAAGTGGGACTGGCGACAGAACCCGAAGGGCACGGCGGCATCGTTCGCCACGGCGCCGCTCGAGGAGACGACGACGATGATCGGGTCGGCGTCGGCCGACCTGTGGATCACGTCGGACGACGACGACACCGACCTCGAGGTCACGTTGAGCGAGATCCGACCTGACGGCCGAGAGATGTACGTCCAGAGCGGGTGGCTGCGAGCCAGTCATCGAGCGCTCGACGAGGCGGCGAGCAGCGAGCTGCAGCCCGTCCAGACCCATCTCGAGGACGATGCTGCGCCACTCATCGGCGGCGAGCCGACACCGGTGCGAGTCGAGATCTTCCCGTTCGCCCATGCCTTCCGGGCCGGTTCGCGACTGCGCCTGTCGGTCGACGCGCCAGGCAACAACCGCGCCGTGTGGGTGTTCGACACGATCAGCGACGGCGAGCGCGTGTCGGTGCACACGGGTGGCGAATCACCGTCGTCCGTCGTGCTGCCCGTCGTCCCCGGAGTGGACGTCCCCGAGGCGTATCCCCCATGCACCCTCAAGGGCCAACCCTGCCGCAGGGCACCGTAACGCTGCGTGCGCAGGCTGCGGGTGGTCGTCCGCTTCGCCGCCTGACTCATGCCGCAGTCTGGGCGGCATTCTTGTCAGCAGTTGCGAGCGATCCCGCCCAGACGGCGCGATGGGAGAGATCCCGCCCAGACGGTGGTGGGGCGAGGGCTCAGGTGTCGTGGGGGCGGGCCATGGGGGCCGGGTCGAGTGCCGCAGAGATCTGCTCGTCGGTCAGGTCGGTCTGCTCGGCAGCCACCTCGGCCAGCGGGCGGCCCTCGGCAAACGCCTGCTTCGTGATCGCTGCCGCAGCGTCGTAGCCGATCAGTGGGTTTAGTGCCGTCGTCAGTGACGGGGTCCGATCGGCGTGGCGGCGGCACTGCTCGACGTCGGCCTCCAGCCCGGCCACCATCTTGTCTCCCATGAGGCGGCTGACATTGGCAAGCAACGTCACGGACTCCAGCAGCGCGTCGGCCATCACAGGCAGGTACGTGTTCAGCTCGAGGATCCCCTGCGATGCGGCGTAGCCGACGACCACGTCGTTGCCGAAGACCCGCGCGGCAACCTGGTTGGCCGCCTCGCACATCACCGGGTTGACCTTGCCTGGCATGATCGACGAACCCGCTTGCAGCGACGGCAGCCGCAGCTCGCCGAGTCCCGTCGCCGGCCCGCTCGACAGCAGGCGCACGTCGTTGGCGACCTTCGTGATCGCCGCGGCGACGCCGCGCAGTGCGCCGGAGGCGGTCGCCAGCGCACCCTGCCCGCCCTGGTGCGACATCCGACCAGGCGTTCCGGCTGCCGCCCGCAGCGGGAGTCCCGTTTCACCGGCGAGCGAAGCAACCACGCCCTCGGCGAAACCGGGCGGGCAGTTGATGCCGGTGCCGACCGCGGTGCCGCCGAGGGGCAGCTCGCCGAGCACGTCCACGGCGCCATCGATGTCGCCGCCCGCCTGCTCGATCATGATCGCCCACGATGTGCACTCATCGCCGAGCATCACCGGCGTTGCGTCCATCAGGTGCGTGCGACCGGCCTTCACCACCTCTGCGAACCGGTCGCCGGCACGACGCAGCTCGTCGGCGAGCGCCAACAGCGCCGGCGCCAGCTCGTCGCGCATCGCCAGCGCGACGGCCAACCGGATCGCCGACGGCACAGTGTCGTTCGACGACTGAGAGGCGTTGACGTCGTCGTTGGGGTGCACGGTCACGTCGTGCTGCCCGGCCAACGACGCGATCACCTCGTTGACGTTCATGTTGGTCGACGTCCCCGATCCCGTCTGGTAGACGTCGATCGGGAAATGCTCGTCGTGCTCGCCCGCCTCGATCGCTCTCGCTGCGGGCGCGATCGCATCGCCGAGCGCACGGTCGAGCACGCCCAGCTCGACGTTCGTCGCTGCGGCGTGGCGCTTGATCATCGCCAGCGCGTGTACGACACGCACGTCGAGCGGGCGCCCCGAGATCGGGAAGTTGTCGATGGCCAACGACGTCTGGGTCCCCCACAGCGGCGTGTCGACGTGTGACCCGGGCGATGCGTGACGTGACGAGGAGCTCACGGCGCCGACAGTACCGCGAGCTATGCAGGGACGACTGATGGCCCGCATCGTTCCGGAGCTCGCAGCGACTGACGCTCGGATGTCGGGTGTACCGTGATCCACGTGACCGACGGTTCCGAGATGGAGACGCTTTCGGCCGCCGTTGCCCGCCTCCAGGCCGTCGGCTACACGGGCAACTGGTACGCCGGCGACGACGGTGACCTGGTCTGCGAAGCCTGCGGTGCCCACTTCGAGGTCACCACGATGCACGTCGACGAGACCGTGCGGTTCGAGGGTATGTCCGATCCCGCCGACGAGTCGATCCTGTACGCGCTGAGCACCGATGACGGTCACAAGGGCCTCTACTCGACCACGTTCGGGGCCGAGATGCCGGCCGGCGACGTCGCCGTCATCCGCGCGATCCGCGTCAACCAGCCATGATGCGCCCACCCGCTCCGGACCAGCACCGCACACGATGGGGGACCACCTCATGACCGACACCGCACGACGCCCTTCGGAGGGCGAAGAGTCGCTCCGGCTCCAGCTCGACGCCTACGAGCTGCGCGATCGCTTCCGCCTCGAAGACGGTCGAGTCTTCCTCTCCGGAGTGCAGGCGCTGGCGCGCCTCTTGGGCGACCAACTACGCATCGACCGCCGCAACGGGCTGAACACGGCGGCGTTCGCCTCCGGCTACCAGGGCTCGCCGCTGGCGTCGTTCGACGGCGAGCTGGCGCGTGCGGCGAAGGCCGTCCCCGACCTGCCGATCATCGTCCAGCCAGGCGTCAACGAAGAGCTCGGCGCCACCGCCGTGATGGGCAGCCAGCTCTCCGCCTCACTCGACGACCACCTCTACGACGGTGTCGTCGGGATGTGGTACGGCAAGGCGCCCGGCCTCGATCGCGCCGGCGACGCGATCCGTCACGGCGTGTTCGCCGGCACGTCGCAGCACGGTGGCGTCGTCGCCGTCGTCGGCGACGACCCGAGCGCCAAGTCCTCCACGCTCCCGTCATCGAGCGACGCCACGATGGTCGACCTGCACATGCCGATCCTGTTCCCCGGCGACGTGCAGGAGGCGCTCGACCTCGGACGCCACGCCGTCGCGCTGTCGCGGTCGAGTGGCATCTGGGCCGGCGTCAAGCTCGTCACGCCGATCGCCGATGGCACCGGCACCGTCGACGTGCGCCACGACCGCATCGTGCCCGTGATCCCCCACGCCGAGTACGAGGGCAAGCCGTTCGTGCCGCACCCGAGCGGTCGCCTGCTCACGCCTTACACCCTCGACATGGAGCGGGAGTTCGTCGAGGTCCGCTCGGTGCTCGCCCGCCAGTACGGCGTCGACAACAAGCTCAACCACATCACGGTCCGCGGCCCGCAGGACTGGATCGGGATCATGGCCAGCGGGCACACGTACCACGAGCTCCGTGAGGCGCTCGAGCTGCTCGGCTTGCACTCCGACGACGACCTGCGTGCCGCCGGCATCCGCCTCTACCAGCTGCTGATGCCGGTCCCACTCGACGACGGCCAGATCCGTGAGTTCGCGCACGGCCTCGCCGAGGTGCTCGTCATCGAGGAGAAGAACCCGACGCTCGAGTGGCTCGTGAAGAACGCGCTCTACGACGGCGCCGAGCGTCCGAAGGTCGTGGGCAAGCACGACGAGCGCGGCGACTGGCTGATCCCGGCGACGGGCCTGCTCGACGCCGACCGGTTGCTCGCGCCGATCCACGCCCGACTCTCGCAGCGGCTCAGCGACGAGCGTCTCCGGCCGCTGCCGAGGAAGACCGAGCGGTCGATGATCCCGCTCACCGTCAACCGCACACCGTTCTACTGCTCGGGCTGCCCACACAACTTGAGCACCCGCGTCGCGGAGGGCACGCTCGTCGGCGGCGGCATCGGCTGCCACGCGATGGTGGCGCTGATGGAGCCCGAGCGCATCGGCGACATCGCCGGCTTGACGGCGATGGGCAACGAGGGCGCGCAGTGGATCGGGATGTCACCGTTCGTCGAGCGCAAGCACCTCGTGCAGAACCTCGGCGACGGCACGTTCTTCCACTCAGGACACCTCGCTG
>JALZNU010000195.1 GCA_030857495.1 Actinomycetota bacterium
TGCGTCGCGGTCGAGCACCGCGAGGACGACGACGCGGTCGCCGAGCTGCTCGCCCAGGTCGACGACGCCGCCACGCGTCACGCCGTCACCGTCGAGCGGGCGTTCCTCGCACAGCTCGGCAGCGGATGTTCGTTGCCGGTCGGTGCCTACGTCGACGACGCCGTGTTCCACTCGTTCCTCAGCGACGACGCGATGCTGGTCGTCGACCAACGGCGCACCGTGCTCTCGCTCGGCGCGGCCGATCCGGCCACGGCGCGAGACGTCGCACGGGCGGCCTTCCAGGCCATCGGAGGGCGATGAGCCGGCCACTCGACGGCGTCACGGTCGTGGTCACCCGTGAGCAGCCGGGCACGCTGGCGTCGCAGCTGCGCGCGGCGGGCGCCGATGTCGTGCACGTGCCTCTCATCGAGGTACGCCCGACAGTCGACGGCCCGGACGTGCTCTCTGATGCGCTCGCCGGGCTGGGCGGCGGCGACTGGCTCATCGTGACGTCTCCCGCCGGCGCGCGAGCCGTGTTCGAGTCCGTCAACGAGCTCGGCGACGTGTCCATCGCTTGCGTCGGTGAGGCAACGGCGGACGTGGTGCGAACCCATGGTCGAGACGTCGCGCTGGTCCCGCGAGTTGCGCAGCTCGACGGATTGCTCGACGAGTTTCCCTCCGGGACAGGACGGGTCGTTCTGGCGCGCGCCGACATCGCCGACCCGCGGCTCGCCACGCGACTCGAAGCGCTCGGTTGGGTCGTCGTCGACGTCGTCGCCTACGCGACGATCGAACGCGCGCTGTCGGCTGACGAGGTGGACCGCGCCGTGCGGGGAGACGTCGTCACGCTCGCCAGCGGTTCGGCGGCGCGGGCATGGGCGCGAGCGGTCGGCGCCGGCGCGACGCCGGCGATCGTCAGCATCGGGTCGTCCACCACGGCTCAGGCGCAGCGCAGCGGGTTGCGCGTCACGGCCACGGCGACCGACCAATCCGTCGATGGCATCGTTGCCGCCGTCGTCGACGCCGTGACGGCGGCGGGATCGGCGTCGGCATGACGTGGCCACGCGTCGTCGTGATCGGCGCCGGCTTCGGCGGCATCGCCGCAGCGCACGAGCTCGCCCGCGATCCCGTCGACATCATCGTCGTCGATCGCAACAACTTCCACACGTTCCAGCCGCTGCTGTACCAGGTGGCGACGGCCGGGCTGAACAGTGCCGACGTCGCGTTCCCCGTGCGGGCGATTTTCCGCCGGCAACCCAACGTGACGTTCCGGAAGGCATCGGTGCGCAGCGTCGACTGGGAGCGCGCCACGCTCGCCGTGGACGAGGGCAGCGACATCGGTTTCGACCACCTCGTCGTCGCTGCGGGCGCGACGACCAACACGTTCGGCATCGACGGTGCCGAGCACGCGCTCCCGCTCTATTCGCTGCGTGACGCCGTTGCGCTGCGCAACCACGTGCTGTCGCAGTTCGAGCTCGCGGCGTCGCAGCCGGATGCGGTCGTCGACGGGCAGCTGACGTTCGTGGTGGTCGGTGGCGGCCCGACGGGTGTCGAGGTGGCGGGCGCACTCGTCGAGCTGTTCGACCAGGTGCTGCGCAAGGACTTCCGCTCGCTCGACATGTCGCGGGCCGTCGTCGTGCTCGTCGAGATGCGCGACGACCTGCTCGCCTCGTTCCACCCTCCCTCGCGGCGACACGCCCGAGAAACGCTCGCCTCGCGCGGGGTGGACGTACGCACGGGAGCGGTGGTCGACCGCATCACACCCGCTGCGCTGCATCTTCGCTCGGGTGCCGTCATCGCCACCGAGACGGTCATCTGGGCAGCCGGGGTGAGGGCCGACTCGCTGGCCTCGGTGCTGGGCGTCGAGGTCGGGGCCGGCGGCCGCATCGTCGTCGGGTCCGACCTCACGATCCCCGGCCACGGCGGGGCGTACGCCGTCGGTGACATCGCAGAGATCCCCGGGCGTGACGGGCCGCTGCCACAGGTCGCCCAGGTGGCGATGCAGGCGGGACGTCACGCCGCCCGTCAGATCCGTGCGTCGCTCGACGGCGCTTCGCTGCGTCCGTTCAAGTACCGCGACAAGGGGACGATGGCCACGATCGGTCGTCGAGCGGCCGTCACTGAGCTGCCGATCGGGCTGCGCCTGCGCGGCACGCTGGCGTGGCTGGCGTGGCTCGGTCTCCACCTCGTCTACCTGGCCGGGTTCCGCAACAGGATCTCGGTGTTCCTCAACTGGGCGTGGAACTACGCCACATGGGATCGCGGCCCACGCCTCATCCTCGACCAACCGCCCGCACGCGACGCAGTGACGGCCGGCGAACCGCTCGAGTCAGCGAAAACACGCGACGCAGCCGGGAAACGCTGACACAGCCGACGATGTGTGGGCGCGACACGGTGGCCACCCACCGGGCGATGGTTAGGCAGGCTTTACAGCAGCTGCTGTGAGCACCTACAGTTCCGGCCGTGATCGTCGTCACGGGCGCCAGCGGGTTCATCGGGAGCCGTCTCGTCGACGCGCTGCGTGCCGGAGGAACCGAGGTCGTCGGTGTCGATCGGCGAGCCGCGGGCCACGATGACGGGCGCCATCTCGTCGCCGAGCTCAGTGCCCCGAACGACGCAGTCTTCGACGTGTTGCGACGCGCTGATGCCGTGGTGCATCTGGCGGGCAAGCCGGGCGTGCGAGACCGTGCGGCCGACATCGACGCCCAGCGGCGCCGCGACAACGTGCTCGCCACTCGCGCCGTGCTGCGCGCCGTGCCGGCTGCAACACCGGTCGTCGTCGCGTCGTCGTCGTCCGTGTACGGCGGTGCGCCGAACGGGCGCCCGTCACGCGAGGACGACGTGCTGGCCCCGGGCGGTGGCTACGCGCTGTCGAAGGTGCGTGCCGAGAACTGGTGCCAGCGCCGGCGCGCCGAGGGTGGCCACGTCACGATCGTGCGGCCGTTCACGGTGGTCGGCCCGGGTCAGCGTGACGACATGGCGCTCGCCCGATGGATCGCAGCCGCCGCAGCGGGTCAGCCGCTGGACGTGTTCGGATCGCTGCAGCGACGCAGGGACTTCACCGATGTCCGCTTCACCGTGTCGACCCTGATCGCGCTGCTCGAACACCCGCCGACGGTCGTCAACATCGGCAGCGGACGTTCACGACCGCTGGCTGACCTCGTCGACGCGATCGGCGACGTCATCGGCGAGGCGGTCGTGCGGTGCCGCCCCGTGCCGGTCCCCGAGCCCGACGAGACGCTCGCCGACACCCACCGCCTCCACTCGATCGTCGGCGACATCCCCGCCACCGATCTCCGGCGCATCGTTGCCGAGCACGTCGGCGTCGGCGTGACGTCGCGAGCGACGCCCGAACCGCTCATCGCCTGACGCTGCGACCACCGCGACGACAGCGAAGACGGCCACCCACACCGCCGTCAGCCACGCCGTCGTGCCGGTCGGCGATGCCGTGCCGTCGGGCAGCACGCGCCCGACGAAGCGCACGAGTGGGTTCACCGTGCGATCGAAGTCGACGATCAGCGTGTGGCGGCGGGAGAGCACGCCGACGAGCAGACCGCCGTACGCGATCACACCGAGCGCGCCGGCGCCGGCCACTCCAAGGCGCCCCCACGTGCCGAGCCGCTGCACCCACCACGCGACGGCGACGGCCAGCAGTGGCACGATGACGACGATCTGGCGTCCGGGCCACCACCAGCCGTGCATCGTCAGCGCGACGAACGTGGCGTTGAGCCACGCCGCGCCGACCATGCCGGCGAGCAGCCACGAGCCGGGCGGGCGCCGGCGCACCAGCACGGCGATCGCCGGCACGACGGCGAGTGCCGCCGGCTGCCACGGCACGAGTCCGAAGTTGCGGTCGACGAGCAGCCCGACGAGTCGTCGCGATCGCCCGAGGTGGTTCGGGTTGCCGACGACGCTGAGCTCACCGGCGCGGAAGTGCGAGCCGGAGGCGTACGCCGTCCAACCGCCGTACCACCAGTGGTGCAGCGCGGCGAACACCGTTCCGGCGACGACGAACGCGGCGAGCAACGACACGAGATGTCGCACCTGTCGGGCGTGTGCGAGTCGCCAGACGATGCCGACGGCGAGCACGGTGGCGACGGGGGCGTACTTGACCGAGAGCCACGGCAGGGCGACGACGGCGCCTGCCGCGCCGGCGACGTGGCCGGCGCGCATCGCGCCCGGTGTCGTCGCCCACCAGAACCCACCGAGCGCCACGAGCGCGGCGGGCAGCTCGGGGTAGACCTGCGTGCCGTAGATCGCAAGCGGTGGG
>JALZNU010000196.1 GCA_030857495.1 Actinomycetota bacterium
CCGAGTCGCTGCGAATCCTGATTGGACGCGTCGAGCAGAGAGGTGATGTTGCCCTGGCCCGACGAGGTGAACTGCTCGAACAGTGGCTGCGCCCACGCGAACAGCGCGACGACAGCTGCGCCCGCCAGCGGTCGCCGCCACGGCATCGTGGCGTTCGCGCCACGATTGCCCGCGACAGCGATCGCGATCGCCGAGATCGTTGCGAGCGGGACGAGGTAGACGTAGCTGAGGTGGGTCTGGACGAGCAGGCTGCCGATCCCGATCACCCAGGGCAGGAACGACAACCGCCCTGCTGCGATCGCCCACGTCGCCACCATGAACGCGATCCCAGGCAGCATCAGCGCGTTGGGTTGCCAGACGTCGAAGAGCAATTCGCTGCCGACCGACCACTCGACCACCACGACTGCCGCCGCCATCGCGACCATCGATGTCCGTCCGGCGACGCGTTCTGCGACGAGCACGGCGAATACAACCGCAGCGACGTTGACCAAGGCGACGCCGAGCGCCAGCCCGACGGAATGGCCGAACAGCTTCACCGGTGCAGCGATCATGTCGAAGTACAGCGGACCGGGGTTGTGCACAGCTTGTCCCGAGGCGATCGACGCAGAGGTCCAGGAGCCGAGCAGGGGGTGGTGACGGGTCAGCACGTCGTCGGCGCGCACGACGAGGATGCCGTTGTCGCCTATCGGACCCCATCCCCGAACGAGGGCCCGTGTGACGGCGACGACGACGGGCACGATCACGATGGCGAGCGCGCCGGCACGCCACCGCGCCGCAAATGGCCCGACCACGCACCGTGCCCGCGAGGCGGCCGACGTCACGTTCAGGACCCCAGGGGAGCGGTGTAGATCGCCACCCCGTCGGACGCCGCGCGTTGGAGCGTGCGCCAGCGCTCGATTAGCTCGAGGTCTTCGTCCGAACCGCTCACCCAGCCGCCGGCGAGGAGATCCTCGATGTCGAAGCGCAGGAATGAACCCTCCGGCCGGTCTCCGTCGAGCACGCTCTGCACAACCGCGAAGTCCTGATCTGTCGCGTCGCGTGCTTCGTCGAGGTCGAACTCGATGTCGCCGCCACGGATCGCCGACCTCAGTTGCTGTTCGAGACTTGTGAGCTCGGGGAGCTCGTCGGCCTCAATCGCCGAGGCGAAGGCGACCCGTGTCGATCCCTCGGGCCCCCGCTGGAGCCGGTCCCCATAGGCGAACGTCATCAGGACGGTGTCATCATCGTTCGGCCGGCGGCCATCACCCCAGCGGTAGATCTCGTCGTCGTCGACGAAGTCGAACTCGATTCCGAGGCTCTGCAGTTCGACCAGCGTCGCAAACGTGTACGGCTCCCCGAAGAACCCGTTGGAGCGATCGATGAGGACCGGTCCCTCGATCTCGGCGCCGGCGAGCTGCGCAGTGAGGTCCTTCGTAACCTCGACGCGTTGCTCGCCGTTCTCTCGCGTGAGCGACTGGTACGAGGAGGGCAGGTTGAGGATGCCGAACAGCGCCGTGATTGCGGTGGCGGAGACTGCGACAAACGCATTCCGCCGTGATGTGCATCGGTTGCGCAGACCCGCGAGGCCGGCGATCACGACGGCGCCGAGGCAGAACGCACCGAGCGACCAGAGCCAGCGGTAGTTGCCGGCGACCAGACCGAAGTCGGCGGTCGGCAACAGCCGGGCCGAGACGATCGCGGCGACCAGGGCAACCAGCACCGTGGCCATGGCGGACACACCGACGGCAGAATGGTTCCGCCAGGCCGCAAACCCGGCTGCGGCGACCATGACGAGAACCGCGGCGAGTGAGAGCCAGGCGGCCGTCGCGCTGGGCAACTGGTTGACGGGATCGAATCGTGAGTACGTGTCACGACCCCACCAGGGCGGAAGCGACACTATGTCGGCGACGAGTCGTGCCGCCGTGCCGAGGGTCGGCTGCGACCCTTCGCCGCCGGCGCCGAGCACGTTGGTGAGGTTGTGCGACCCGAAGAACTGATCCCACAGGGGCAACGCCCAGCACATCAGCGCCACGGCAGCGGCGACGGCGACGTGGCGCAGCTGTTCGGGACGCCACCCGTCTCGTCGGCCGGCGATGACGAGGCCGACGATCGCCGGCACCGCGATCATTGGGACGAGGACGGCGTAGCTGAGATGAGTTTGGAGGGTCAGGCTTCCGGCGACGACGGCGATCCACAGGGCCCAGCTCGCGCCGGAGGCGATCGCCCAGGCGGCGACGAGGTAGCAGAGGAACGGGAGCATCATCGCCGAGTGCTGGCGCGGTTCGATGAGAATCTGCGAACCCATCGACCACGTCACGGTGGCGGTTGCGGCCATCATCACCGCAAGCCCTGTGTTGCCGGCAACCCGGCGGCTGATATACGCCACGATGGCGATCGAAGCGATGTTGATCACGGTGACACCGACGATGGTGCCGCCTGCGGGCCCGAACTTCGTGAACGGCGCGAGCAGGTTGAGCTGCAGCGGGCCGAGATTATTGACAGAGGTCTCGATCGACGCAGATCCCGACGACCATGCACCGAGCAACGGGTTGTGCTGCGTGAGCACGTCGCGTGACCGGACGACAAAGTACGCGTTGTCGCCGATCGGGATCCACCCACCGATCAGATTCCTGAGGGCGGCCACGATGAGCGGGATCGTTACGGCCGCAAACGCTGCGATGACGATCAGCGCATCAAATTTGCCGTGTTCCCGTGGCGGGACCGCGGTTGTGTCACTCATCGAGTCACGTGGTCGGAGTGCCACCGTCATCGACGGCGGTCTGCTCGATCGCGTCGAGGAAGGCGTCGACGTCGGCGTCGTCGCCACCGACGAGCCAGATGGCGATGCTCTCGTCGCTCTCGTCGTCGGTGTCGGTCCACGGGAGCACGCCGTCGATGACGTAACGGTCGACAGTGATGTCGTCCTCCTCGTCCTCGACGGGCGAGACGATGGCGAGCTCGACCTCGCTGTCACCTGGCTGCTGGCGCAGGAAGTCGATCAGTTCGCTGACACGCATGGGGAGTTGCTCCGTCTAGACGTCGTCGAGCCAGTTGGATGCCTGCTCGAGCAGGAAGAGGCTGACATGTTTGCACCGATCGAGTCGGCTGGAGATGGATCCGTCGTTGTTGAGGTAGACGTCGGCGAGGTCGATCGACGTGCGCGCCACCACGGAGAGGCTGCGCTCCGGCGCATCGGTGACGCTCGCGAAGCTGTCGATCGCCGAGACCTCGACGGGCAGGTCGAGACCGCCGACACCGGCGAGCTCGGTGGCGAGCACGAGCAGGTCGGGCGGCCGTGTGAGCGGCGGCAGCGTCCAGGTGAACAGCAGCGGGAAGCTGAACCCGCCGGGCGGGGGATCCTCGTAGTCGTCGAGCTTGAGCACCTCGTCCTCGAAGCCGAGCATCGCCCGCGGGTCGACGTCGAGCGAGAGGTGCAGGTCGATCGGGCCGCTGCACGCCTCCTCGGGGTGCAGATCGACCTCCCACAGCTGCCGCAGCGAGTAGGTCTCGACGAAATGCCGCTCGTCATGAACGTGGAATCCGTGGTCAATGGCTTGTGACTTGATGTCGGCGACGAAGCCGGCAACGTCAATGACGGCCACAGGACGCCTTCGGGAGCTGCACGGACGGCAACGTTATCGTCGTCGCGGTGAGCGCCGTTCCTGTCCGCGTGGTCGCCTTCGACGTCGGCGAGACGCTGATCGACGAGACGAGGATCTTCACGCGATGGGCGGACCGACTGGGTGTCCCGGTGATGACCTTCCTCGGCGTGCTCGGGGGAGTGGCGGCACTCGGCCGGCCTCACCGCGAGATCTTCGAGACGTTCCGACCCGGGTTCGACCTCGACTCCGAGCTGGCTGCGTGGGCTGCCGATGATCCTTGCGGCCTGCGCGAGAACTTCGATGCGGACGACCTGTATCCGGACGTGCGGCCGTGCTTCGGTGAGCTGCGCGGGCGAGGGCTCGGCGTCGTGATCGCCGGCAATCAGCCACCGCAGGCACGTGACGCGCTGGAGGCGATGGGCCTCGGTGCCGACGCGATCTTGATCTCGGACGATCTCGGCGTCGCCAAGCCCGACCGGCGATTCTTCGGCGCGGTGGCCGACGCCGCCGGAGTCGAGCCCGGCGAGATCGCCTACGTCGGCGACCGGGTGGACAACGACGTGGTCCCGGCGAACGCGGCGGGAATGGTGTCGGTACTCGTGCGGCGTGGGCCGTGGGGATTCCTGCACGCCTCGTGGCCCGAGGCTGCGAGCGCCGACGTGATCG
>JALZNU010000197.1 GCA_030857495.1 Actinomycetota bacterium
CACGGCAACCTTCTCGCCGTCTACGAGCGGTTTCGTGACGGCTCGGCGAAGCCGTCGGTCGTGCTGGCGGGCGCGGCGGAACGGTAGGTTCGTCCCATGCGCGTGGTGACGGATCCCGTCGCGCCGGTGTTCGGGGACGAGCGGAGCATCGTCACCATCGGCTCGTACGACGGCGTCCACCTCGGGCACCAAGTGGTCATCGACCACGTCCGACGCGTCGCCGCCAGTCGTGGGGCGAGGTCCGTCGTCGTCACGTTCGACCGTCATCCGGCGAGCGTCGTGCGCCCCGAGTCGGCGCCGAAGCTGCTGACCGACGCCGACCAGCGGCTCGAGCTGCTGATGGCCACGGGGCTCGATGCCACGATCGTGGTGACGTTCGACAGCCGTCAGTCGCGCGAGGAGCCCGAGGTGTTCATCGAGCGAGTGCTCGTGAACGCCCTCGCCGCCGAGGTCGTCGTCGTCGGCAGCGACTTCCACTTCGGTCACGACCGTCGTGGCAACGTCGACCTGTTGACCGACGTCGGTGAACGCAACGGGTTCGTCGTCGAGCCGGTCGACCTGCTGGCACGGCCCGACGCTGTGGAGGAGCCGGTGAGCAGCACCGCCATCCGCCGGGCGCTCGCCGGCGGTGACGTCGATGTCGCCGAGCGCATGCTGGGCCGCCAGTTCGAGGCCCGCGGTGTGGTCGTCGAGGGCGACCGCCGTGGTCGCACCATCGGGTTCCCGACGGCCAACGTCGAGGTGCCGAGCGCGATGTGCCTGCCGGCCGACGGCGTGTACGCCGGGTGGTACGAGCGTCCGGCCGGCGAGACGCGTCCGTGCGCGATCAACGTCGGCCGGCGACCCACGTTCTACGAGCACGCCGAGCACTCACTGCTCGAGGCGCACCTCATCGATTTCGACGATGACCTCTACGGCGAGCGGGCGCGGGTGCGCTTCGCCCACTTCCTGCGCAGCGAGCGCAAGTTCGACGGCATCGACTCCCTCGCCGAACAGCTCAAGCGCGACGTCGACAACGCCCGCCTGCTGCTCGCCAACGGTTCTGAGTGACGAACAACGACGGCAGTCGTCATCGTTCGTCACTCAGAGACCGGTTGGGGTCAGGTGGCGAGGTCGCCGTGTTCGCCGGCGTCGGCGGGGTTGCCGGTCATCCGGGCGCGCAGGAGGCTGATGGCCGTGCCGAGGCGGCCGCTGGGGCCGTCCCAGTACTCACCGTTCGCCGCCTCGACGTGCAGCACGGCGAGACCCGGATCGTCCGGCCCGCTGAAGAACGAACCCGCAGCAGGGCTCCACAGCCGGTCGATCTCGTCCCGATCGGTCGACAGCGTCGCCGGCCCGTTGAGCGAGACGTAAGTGTTGTGGCGCTCGTCGGCGACCGTGACGTGCACGCTCGCCGTTCCGGCGGCGATGGCCTGTGCCCACTCCGTCTCCTGGTCGACGAGGAAGTCGAGGCACTCCTCATGGACAGCGACGCACGTGAGTGGGCGCGACGAGTGCTCGTCTCCGATCATCGTCATCAGCATCACGATCACGGGGGCGTCCAGCAGGTCGTCGAGTGCCTGTGCGCCGTCGGTCGTCGTCATCTCGTCTCCTTCTTCGGGTCGATGACCACACAGTGCCCGACGGGTCGCGTCATCACACCTCGCCCGCCCAGCGTCGGCGCCCGGTTATCCGCTGCGCGCCGGACGGATAACCGGACTCCGACGGGGGACGTCTACGGTCGGCGGCGATGATCGCTTCTCGTCACCGTCCATTCCCCGCTGTGCTCGTAGCCCTGATGCTGGCCGCTGCGTCTTGTTCGGACGACGATGCCACCCCGTCAAGCTCGGCCGCACCGTCCTCCACCGAATTCGCTGCGACGACGTCGTCCGTGCCGAGCACGACGTTGCCAGACACCACGGCGCTGCCGACGACGGTGCCGGACACCACGGCGCTGCCGACGACGGTGCCGGACGCGTCGGCCGAGGAGATCCCCACGGACGGCGACCTGTACGCCGTGCCGTCGCCGATCCCCGACGTCGCGCACGGCACGCTGCTGCGTTACCAGCTCGTCGAGCCGTCCGTGCACGCCGGCGCGACGACGTACCGGATGATGTACACATCGGAGTCGCACGCCGGCGAGCCGATCGTCGTCACGGGTGCCGCCGTGATCCCTGACGCCGAGCCCCCGGCCGATGGGCGCAACACGATCACCCTCGTACATGGGACGACGGGCAGCGCCGACGCCTGCGCTCCGTCGAAGAACCTCGCCGGCGCGGGCGAGCTGGCGTTGCTGGGTCCGTCGGTGGCAGCAGGCACTATCATCGCCGCAACCGACTACGAGGGCATGGGCACGCCCGGCGTGCACCCGTATCTGATGGGCGAGAGCGAGGGCCGATCCGGGCTCGACGCAGCGCTCGCCGCCCGCCAGCTCCCCGGCGCGCAGGCCGGCGCGCAGCTCGGCGTCATGGGTTATTCGCAGGGTGGGCACAGCGCGATGTGGACGGCGGAGCTCGCAGAGACGTGGGCGCCAGAGCTCGACCTCGTCGGCACCTTCGCCGGGGCGCCGCCGACCGAGATCGGCCTCATCGCCGGGGCCCGGATCACGGGCGCCGCCGGATCATTCGTCTTGTTGCTCGTCAACGGGTACGAGCAGGCCTACGGCGACGAGATCGATCCCGCTGAGTACCTCAGCGTCGAGGGCCTCTCGCTGCTCCCGCTCGCCGACGAACAGTGCGTCGGCGAGCTGTCGGCGACGGCGACAGCGGAGTTCACGAGCGAGGACTACGCACCCGACGCCGGTGCGGGCGGACCGTGGCAGAAGCTCACGGCGGCGAACGACGCCGGGACCGTCGCCGTCGACGCGCCGCTACTCATCGTGCACAGCTCGACGGACGACGTCGTGCCCGCTGTATTGAGCGACACGGCGACGAAACGGCTGTGCGGTCTCGGCCAGGTCGTCGAGCGCCGCGCCCCCGACCTCGGCGGCCACGGAGCCGCTGCCGTCCCTGCCTACGAGCAGGCCCAGGAGTGGATGCAGGCCCGCTTCGACGGCAGCGACCCGGCCCCGATCAGCACCTGCTGACCCGCATCACATTCTGAGTGACGAACAACGACGACCGTCGTCGTAGTTCGTCACTCAGACGTCGGGGTGGGAGGGTCGGGGTCAGTCGGTGGCGGGCCAGATGACGGTGCCGTCGTCGGCGTACACGTCGGTGAGCACGTCGGCCGTGAAGTCGGACGACTCCGGCGCCTCCTCGAACAGGCCGACCTCGGTGTAGGCGTCGAGCTCGGCCTGCAGCGCCTCCGGGTCGATGACGCCGGGGGCGAGATCGCCCTCGGCGGCGAGCCCAGCCTCGGTCTCCCAACGGAACGTCTCGCCCTCGGGCGACAGGAAGTACGGATTGCCACCACCGTTGATCAGATCGACGGCGACAGCCGACGCCGCAGCAGGGTCGTCGATCGCGTCGGCGAGCCCCTTCATCGTGGCGCGCATGAAGTCCTGCGCAGCGGTGGGATGCTCGTTGAGGAAGTCGTCGTTGGTGAAGATCACGCCGAAGCTGCCGGGCACAGCGGCGTCGATGGGGTCGAACGTCTCGAACTCGTTGCCGGCGCGCTCGAGCTGGCCAACCTCGTTCGAGCGATAGCCGGGGAAGCCGTCGATCCTGCGGATCTCGATGTGCACGAGCGGGTCGAAACCGTCAACTGGGACGGTCTCGTAGTCCTCGCCCTCGACGAGTCCGGCCGTGGCGAGCATCGCCGCGATCGACGGTGGCAGCCGTCCTGCCTTGACCCCGATGGTCGTGCCCTCGAAGTCGGCGAGCTCCGTGGGTCCTGGTTTGGCGATCAGCACGTCGATCGGTCCTCGACCGGCGACCGAGACGGCGCGCAGCGGGACATCGGCACTCTGGGCAGCGAGCACAACCTCGCTGAACGAGCCGCCGGACGCCATCTGTGCCCGCCCCCCGGCGACGAGCTCGTCGTTGTCGGTCGAGAGGCTCGGGGTGATCTCGACATCGAGGCAGAGCTCCTCGTAGTAGCCCCTGTCGTCGGCGACGAGCACCTCGACGATGCCGGCAGCGGCGGCGAAGTCGAAGCCCGAGAGGTAGGTGATCGTGCCAGCAGCGCGATTGGCCTCGCAGCGCGAGTCGGGGAACGCCTCGCCGGCGACGACATCGCTGCCCGACGCCGGTTCCGACCCCGCACCCGACGGATCGGGTTGGTCGTCACCTGAGCAGGCTGCGAGAACTGTGGCTGCGACGACG
>JALZNU010000198.1 GCA_030857495.1 Actinomycetota bacterium
GTACTGCGGTCGCCACGCCGACTCCATCGACCACGTGCTGCCACGGTCGCGTGGCGGCGAGCACATCTGGGAGAACGTGGCCGCGGCATGCCGCCGGTGCAACACGGTCAAGCGCGATCGCACGCCCGACGAGGCCGGGATGCGCCTCGCCCGGCCGTGCCATGCGCCGCGTCACGCGAGCTGGGTGTCGTTCTGCCCCGGCCACGTGCCGGAGGCGTGGAAGCCGTACCTGGCTCCCGACACGCTCGCCTCGTGACCGTTCCCGTCCGCCGGCTCGCCGATCGCGCCGGCGAGCTGCACGCGATCGACCCGTGGGCGCCGGGTAACCATGCCCCTGTTACGGGTTGCGAGGTCTGGGTGCTGGTGGCGAGCCGGCCGGCGGTGGTGCTCGGCTCTCGCCAGGACACGTCCGTGCTCGACCTCGCAGCGTGCGAGCGCGGCGGTATCGACGTCACGCGGCGCCGCAGCGGTGGCGGGATGGTGCTCGTCGAGCCGCAGCAGATGACGTGGATCGACGTGCTCGTACCCGCAACCGACAACCGGTGGCAGGCCGACGTGCCCGCCTCGATGCGCTGGTGCGGCGAGCGATGGCGGCGCGCCCTCGCCGCGCTCGGTTGCGAGGATGCCGCCGTCGCCGAGGCCGCCTCGATGTCGTGCGGCGCGCTGTCGTCGCTCGTCTGCTTCGCCGGCATCGGGCACGGCGAGGTGGTCACCGCCCACGGTGCCAAGCTCGTCGGCATCTCCCAGCGCCGTACGCGAGACGGCTGCCGTTTCCAGTGCGCCGTGCACCACCGTTGGCGCCCCGAAATGCTCGCACCGCTGCTCGCCACCGAGCACCGAGCGGACGCGGCCGCGCTCGCCGCCGTCGCCGTGGCGACCATCGAGGCGACGTCGGTCGACGACCTCGTCACGTCACTGGCCGCCGCGCTCGGCGCCGGCTGAATACCGGCTGAGCCCAAACCCCGAACTGGAGGTCGCGAAACGCGCTATTGCGCGTCCTGCGACCTCCAGTTGGGGTCTCGTGGGGGGAAATGGGGGATAATGGTTGACATTGGGGGGTTGTGGCGACATGATGTGGCCGCGAGGGAGCACGGCCCCGGATTCTTCGCGAGGCAGGTCGTCGGGGCCGGTACTGGAAGGCGACGAGGGACCTCGTGTTCGTCGGCACACACGAACGGCAGCTCGACGACAAGGGACGCTTGACGCTGCCGCCCCCGTTCAGGTCCCACCTGCAGGGGAGCTGTTACCTCTCCATCGGCGACGACCGCTGCGTCACGATCCACACCGCAGAGGCCTTCGAGCGTCGGGCCAACGACCTCATCGCGCAGGTGCGGGCCGGCGAGATGAGCCAGAACCGGCTGCGTGCCATCGCCGGCGCGGCGGCACTCGTCTCGATCGATCGCCAGGGCCGCATCACGATCGACGAGCACATGCGCACGTTCGCCCGGCTGGCACCGTCCTCCA
The DNA here is from genome assembly GCA_030857495.1 of Actinomycetota bacterium. Taxonomy (GTDB): domain Bacteria; phylum Actinomycetota; class Acidimicrobiia; order Acidimicrobiales; family Ilumatobacteraceae; genus JACDHN01. The sequence goes on from JALZNU010000198.1 coordinate 1,465, forward strand.
AGGTCGTCCTGAGCGGCGCCCTCGACCACGGCGAGATCTGGTGCGAGCAGCTCTTCGCCGACATCTCGAGCGCCGGACAGGGCGAGCTGGCTGGCCTCGCCGGGGGAGCGTCGACATGAACGCCACCGATCGCCACGTCGCCTATCACCACCTGCCGGTGATGCGTGACGAGATCGTCGCCGCGTTCGCCACCGTCCCGGCGGGGACGATCGTGGACGCGACCCTCGGCGGCGGCGGGCATGCGGCGGCGATCCTCGCCTCGCGCGACGACCTCTCGGTGCTCGGCGTCGATCGCGACCAGGCGGCACTCGCCGCCGCCGCTGCCCATCTCGCGCCGTTCGGCGACCGCGTGACGTTCTCGCACCGCCGCTTCGACCAGCTCGACCAGGTCGACCAGGTCGACGAGGCTGAGGCCGCCCCGATCAGCGGTGTGCTGTTCGACCTCGGGGTCTCGTCACCGCAACTCGACCGCGCCGAGCGTGGCTTCTCGTACCAGCACGAGGGGCCGCTCGACATGCGGATGGACGCAACCGCGCCGCACTCCGCCGACGATGTCGTCAACACGTACGAGGAACGCACACTGGCACAGGTGCTGCGTCAGTACGGCGACGAGCGCTTCGCCCGGCGGATCGCAGCGGCCATCGTCGCTGCCCGGCCGATCGCCACCACCACCGAGCTCGCCGGCATCATCACGGCCGCGATCCCCGCCCCTGCCCGCCGTCACGGAGGACATCCGGCCAAGCGCAGCTTCCAGGCGATCCGCATCGAGGTGAACGACGAGCTCGCCGCGCTTCCCGTCGCCATCGACCAGGCCATCGCGCTCACCTCGCCGGGCGGGCGGGTGGCGGTGCTCACGTACCACTCCGGCGAGGACCGCATCGTCAAGGAGCGGTTCCGCGAGGCGTCCGGCGCCTGCAACTGCCCGCCCGGCCTCCCGTGCCGATGCGGTGCCGTCGCCCTCGTGCGGCTCGTGCGCGGCATCCCACGTTCGCCGTCGGATGCCGAAGTGGTCAGGAACCGTCGCGCGGCGTCTGCACGCTTGCGCGTCGTGGAACGCCTCGACACGTCCGACCTCGACCTCGACCACGACCATGACCGTCACCGCGATGCGGACGACGACCGACCGACCCACGAACGAGGAGCGCGCTGATGGCCGTCCCACTGCGATCCACTGCGGTACCGGCTGCGCGCCCGAACCGCCAACTGGCGCGAACGGCGCGCCCCGGCGCACGACCGAGCCGCCCAGGCACCACGTCGGGGGCTGCGAGCCGTGTGGGGACACGCGACCACCACCACCTTCGCGTCGTGCCCGTCCGGCGACGGACGGCCGGACTGGTGTTCCTCGCTGCGATCGTGCTCGCCGGTCTCATGCTCGGTGCAGCCGTGCTCAACACGAGGCTCGCCGAGCGCCAGCTGCGCGTCGACGAGTTGGACCAGGACGTCGCCGAGTCGCGGACGCGCTTCGACGTGCTGCGCGGCCAGCGAGCCGAGCTGCGCTCGCCCGGACGGCTCTCACGCGAGGCGACCGCGCTCGGGATGTTCACCGCGACGGCCGGCACGTTCGTGCGCGTGTCGCCCGACGTGTACGCACGGGCGCTTGCTGCGTCGGGATCGATCGACGAGGCCGAACGCATCGTCCGTGGGGAGCAACCGCTCGACCAGTTCCGCCGCGTCAAGATCGCGGGAGGCTGAGACGGTGAACCCGCCCCAGCGCGCCCACCGTCGTCGTACCCAGGGCCAGCAGTCCCCCCGCCCGGCGCGCTCGGGAGCGACTCGTCAGGCGAGCCATGGCTCGCGGCGGTCGGGGGCTGTGTCTCATCGCGGCGCCGCACCGCCGCGTCCTGCCGGATCGGCGCCGCGCCGGCCGTCGACGACAGGCAGTCGGGCGACGACGGCGTCGAAGCCGTCATCGGCGCGATCGAAGTCGACATCGACCTCGACCTCGACCTCGACGCCCGTGCGCGCCAGGGCCACGTCGGGTTCTCGCCTCGCCCGCAACCGCACGGTCACGCCCTACGAGACTCGCGTCGCACAGCGCAAGGCGGCGTCGCGGGCCCGCTCCGATCGCCGATTCTCGGATCGCAAGGCCAAGACGGCGATCAAGGCAGCCAAGCCGCCGCGCCCGCCCCGGTTCCACGCCGGGACGCCGCGCCGCCGGCTGATCGCCTCGTTGCTGCTGCTCGTGCTGCTGCTCATTGCCCTGCTCGTGCGCGTCGGCCTGTTGCAGACGACGGAGGCAGCCGATCTGCGCAACGCCGGCTCGCAGCAGTGGACGAGGTCGAGCACCGTCGCCGCGCAGCGCGGCAGCATCTTCGATCGCACCGGCAACGAGCTCGCGATGTCGATCCCGGCCGTCACCGTGTCTGTGAATCCCCAGGAGGTCGTCGACGAACGTGGCACGGCGCAGCTCCTCGGTGACCTGCTCGGCCTCGACGAGACGGATCGTGACGAGCTGCGCGTCGACATCGGCGACAAGGATCGGGAGTTCGCCTACGTCGCGCGACAGGTCGAACCGTCGCTCGGCGAGCAGATCGACGCGCTCGATCTGTACGGCGTCTACGTCACGGACGAGGACCGGCGCATCATGCCGGGCGGGACGACAGGGGCCAGCGTCATCGGCGGCACCGACATCGACGGCAACGGCATCGCCGGCCTCGAGGCGAAGTACGACGACTTCCTGACCGGCCAGAGTGGCGAGGTCACCCGCCAGGTCGCACCCGGTGGGCGCTCGATCCCGGGCTCCGAGAACGTGA
>JALZNU010000199.1 GCA_030857495.1 Actinomycetota bacterium
TTCGAGCATCGCGCCATTCTGTCCGCATCGCCGGCTTCCGCGACGACTCGTTCGTCGCCCTCATCGGGTCATGTCGAACTTGCTGTCATTGCCCGACACCTGCGCTCCCGACCGCGCCGCCGCACTCGCGCATGCCGTGCGCTCGCGCGGCATCACGGCGATCTCGCACCACTCGGCGGCGCATGTGCACGGGCTGACGAGTGAGGCTCCGGCACTGGTGCACGTGCTTGCGCTCAGGGGAAGCCATCCGACGAGCTCGTCGGGGGTCATCGTGCACCACACGCGCACGTTGGACGCGAGGTCGGTCGTCCGGTTCGGTGACGTGCCGGTCACCGACATTCCCAGCACGGTCGTGATGATGGCGGCGTACTCAACGGTCGCCGAGATGCAGGCGATGATCCGAGCCGCGTGCCGCCTCGACGTCTCGATCGAACAGCTCCGTCACGTCGCCACCGTGAGACGACGGCGCGGAAGGGCGGGACCCGGACGGCTGCTCGACGCGCTCGAACAACTCGGCCACGACACTCGCGGCGAACTCCGCGCCCGGCGTCGTGGCGAACAACTGGCTCCGCCCGCGGCCTGACGGGCCGTCAGCGGTCGATCACGGGTTCGAGCATCTCGTCGGCGGCGGACCACGGGTCGATCTCGCCGGCGACGACGGCCTCGGTGAGCGCCTCCCACCTGGCGTCCGTCGAGACCGCGCGTGCGATCTCCTCGACACGTCGGGCGACGATCGCGCGGAGCTCCTCGCTGGCCCGTTGCGTCCGGCGACGCGCCAGTTCGCCCGATGCCTCGGCGTGTTCTCGGTGGGCGAGCACCGCCTCCCAGACCTCGTCGGTGCCCGTCGACTGCGGCGCCACGGCGGGCACGATGGGCGGCCGCCAGGCGTCACGGGGCAGAGCCGTGAGGTCGAGCATCTGGTTGAGGTCTCGCCGGGTGTCCTCGACACCGGCGCGATCGGCCTTGTTGATGACGAACACGTCGGCGATCTCCATCAGCCCCGCCTTGTTCGCCTGCACGCTGTCGCCCCAGCCCGGGTTGACGACCACGACGGTCGTGTCGGCCTTGCCGGCGATCTCCACCTCTACCTGCCCGACGCCCACCGTTTCGACGAGGATCCAGTGCTTGCCGACGGCGTCGAGCAGGCGGATCGCCTCGGGCGCTGCGAGGGCGAGCCCACCGAGGTGACCGCGAGACGCCATCGATCGGATGAAGACGCCGGGGTCGGTGGCGTGGTCCTGCATGCGCACCCGATCGCCCAAGATCGCGCCGCCGCTGAACGGTGACGACGGGTCGATGGCGAGCACCGTCGGCTCGATGTCCCGGGCCCGCAGAAGCGTGATCAGCGCCGACACCAAGGTGCTCTTGCCAGAGCCCGGAGCACCGGTGAGCCCGACCGTGTAGGCACCGCCGACGTGCGGCGACGCCACTCGCGCGATCGCCTTCGCCGCTTCACCACCACGCTCCACGAGCGACAGCGCCCGTGCGAGTGCTGCGCGGTCGCCGCCGCGGGCGGCGGCGAAGACCTCGTTCGGATCGCGGCTGCGCTGCATCGCCGACCATCGTTGCCGTTCGGGCCGCGCTGGCCAAACATCCCCACAGTGCGGCGATTGATCGTCGGGCTGGCCGCAGTCGCTGCTCGTCGTGCGCGACCGGCTCAACCCGAAGGAGATCTGGACACGAGATCCCGATGGCTACCTCGTCGTCGTTACCGGACCTTCCGAGTGTCGCGCCTGATGACCCCCGTCCACGAGAAATTCCTGCTCAGATGTTGTGTCACACCCCCTGTGTAGGTTCGCCGGGAGATCGAGTGATCGGTCGGATCGAGCTTCGGCTCCTACGCAAGCCCTTCTCTTTGGGGGTGCGGGATGACCGCAACAATGACAAGACCGCCGGATACTCCGGTTGCGGCGGCCGGCGTGTTTGACGAGGTGGACGATGCGCTCGAACGTCTCGATCGGGCGTTGGGGGCGTTGGCGGTCGACGGGTTCGACGCTGCGACGTTGACGTCGGCGGGACGGCGTGCGGCGAGGGGTCGGGCGACACTCGACCGGTTCGACGCTGTGCTGGCTCGCCGGGCGAAGCGGCTCGCCGCGGCCGGCACGGTGCGCGACGCCACCGCAGTGCTCGACCCCGACGGACAACGAGCGAGCGGCGACGTCGACGCCGCGAGACGACGGGCGGCAGCGATAGCCGACAGCCCGCCACTGGGTGACGCCTTCGAACGCGGTGGGTTGCCCGCAGCGCACCTCGACGTCATCGCCCGCGCCCGACGCGCGCTGCGCGGCGAGATGCTGCGCCGCTTCGACGCCGAACAAGACGACCTGCTCATCGCAGCGGGTCGTCAGCCGTTGTCGGCGTTCCGCCGCACGGTGACGCGCCTGGTCGAAGGTCTCCACGCCGACGCCGGAGCGGACCGCAACCAGCGACTCCACCACAGACGCAGCCTGCGACGGTGGTGGGATGACGACGGGATGCGCCACTGGCACCTGTCGATCGACACCGCAGCCGCGGCACGCATCGACGGTGCCCTCGACGCGCAGGTCGAAGCGCTGTTCCACCGCGACCGCGACGACGGTGACACCCACCGCACCAGCGACCAGCTCGCTTGCGACGCGCTCGGTGAGCTCGTCGCCGGCGGCCACGCCGCGACACGACCCGGGCGAGCAGAGATCTCGGTGATCGTCGACTACGACACCCTCGTCAACGGTCTGCACGACCGTTCGATCCACGTCGACAACAACGGGCAACCGATCACACCCGACGCGATCCGCAGGTTGGCGTGCGACGCCGACATCCTGCCGATCGTGCTCGCCGGCGGCACCGTGCCACTCGACATGGGACGCAGAGTGCGCACCGCCACGCATGAACAACGCCTCGCCCTAGCCGCTATCTACCCCGGATGTGCGATCAGCGACTGTCAGGTGCGATTCGCGAACTGCGAGGTGCACCACACCGTCGAATGGGACGACAACGGCTTCACCGACACCGAGCTCCTCGTGCCCATCTGCGGGCAACACCACCACCTCGTCCACGACCACCACTGGCACATCACCCTCGACCCCGACCGCATGCTGCACCTCTGGCGACCCGACGGCACCCTCGACAGCACCCACCCACCACCCGGCCTCGCGCCGTGAGGCCAGGCGCAAGCGAACCTGACTGACGGTTGCTCAGACGGCGATGGCGTCGTCGGGCAGGTACTCGACGACCTCGGTGACCCCGTCGACGCGGTCGCGCATGATGCGCTCGATGCCGGCCTTCAACGTCTGTGTGGACACGGGACAGGTGCCGCACGCGCCCACCAGCTCGACGGTGACGATGCCGGTCGTCTCGTCGACGTGGCGCAGCACGATATCACCACCGTCGGCCTGCAGAGCGGGCCGGATGACTTCGATCGTGCGTTCCACTTGTTCGCGCATGTCCATCTCATTCAACCCGCGCGACCGCGCGTTTCATCCCGGTCGGTCACCGCACGACCGTCAGCATCTGACGATGTCGGCGCCGACGGCGTGAAGGCGCCCGCACAAGTCGTCGTAGCCCCTGTCGATGTGGTGCACGCCGTGGATCGTCGTCTCGCCCTCGGCCGCCAGTCCGGCAACCACCATCGCCGCACCCGCACGGATGTCGTGGGCACGCACGGGCGCGCCCGACAGTCGCGGCACGCCGCGCACGACGGCGTGGTGGCCGGCGGTCCTGATGTCGGCACCCAGCCGCTGCAGCTCTTCCACGTAGCGGAAGCGGCCCGGATAGATGTTCTCGGTCACGATGCCCACGGAGTCGGAAACGCTGAGCAGGGTGATGATCAGCGGCTTGTAGTCGGTGGCGATGCCGGGGTACGGCAAGGTCTGGACGTCGGTGGAGCGAAGTCGCGTCGTGGCACGAGCAACGAGACCGTCCTTCGTCGCCGCGATGTGCATCCCCATCTCGACGAAGGCGTCGAGCAGGTTCGACATGTGCTCGGGACGAGCATCGACGATCTCCAGCCGACCCGTGCACACCCCGAGTGCTGCGAGGTAGGTCGCCGCCTGCACCCGGTCGGGCACCGTGCGGTGTTCGGCGCCGTGAAGCGAGCCGGGAGCGACGCCGACAACGCGCAACCGCGACGAACCGATGCCTTCGAGCTGTGCCCCCATGCCGACGAGGAACGTGCACAGGTCGACGATCTCGGGCTCCATCGCCGCGTTCTCGATCGTCGTCTCACCCTCTGCACACA
>JALZNU010000200.1 GCA_030857495.1 Actinomycetota bacterium
GCGAAGCGGGGCTCGACCCGGCGGAGGACGTCGAGCTCGTGCAGCAGCAGTTCGACATGGAGGGTCTGCTGTCGCGTGACATCGACGCCGCAGAGGCGATGACCTACAACGAGTACGCACAGGTGCTCGAGGCCGAGAACCCCGAGACCGGCGAGCTGTACACGCCGGAGGACTTCAACGTCGTGTCGTACGAGGACGCCGGCGTCGGCATGCTCCAGGACGCGATCTGGGCCGACGGTGCCAAGCTCGAGTCCGACGACGCCTACCGTGACATCGCCACGCGCTTCGTCGCGGCGTCGCTCGAGGGCTGGGCGTACTGTCGTGACGACGCAGAGTCGTGCCGCGACATCGTCGTCGCTGCCGGCTCTCAGCTCGGCAACAGCCACCAGCTGTGGCAGATGAACGAGACGAACAAGCTCATCTGGCCGGCCGAGGGCGGCATCGGCGTGATGGACGAGGCGGCGTGGGATCGCACCGTCGGCATCGCCCAGGAAACCGCCAACTTGGAAGGCGCTACGGTGCTGACCGAAGCGCCGAGCGAGGATGCCTACACGACCGACATCGTGACGGCGGCCTACGAGCTGCTCGGCGGCGTGGACACCACCGGTGACGGCTTCGAGCCGATCGAGGTCACGCTGAAGGCAGGGGGCGCCTGAGCCTCCTGCCGCCGACGAGATCGCAGGTGGCCGTCGTTGCGGAGGCGGCGCGACGGCCACCTGCCCATACCATCGCTCCATCCGGAGATCCGAACGGAGCGTTGGTAGCGCAACTGAGCGAGAACGCGGCCATGCTGGATGCCGATGAGTGCCGACGGCGATTCCACGTCCCCCCGCCACTCGCTGCGGCCGCAGACCGCGCGCTGGACGCACCTCGCGCTGCGGGTCGCCGACATCGCTGCCTCCATCTCCTGGTACGAGCGCCACACTCCGCTGCGTCTCCTCGAGCAGCGTGAAGACGATCAGGGGTACGGCGCGTGGCTCGGCCAGCCGGAGTCGGCCTCGAGCCCGTTCATCCTCGTGCTTGCCCACTTCTTCCCCGCCACCGACCCGTTCGCCGGCGTGCCGACCGACGTGCTGGCGCCCTTCTCGCACATCGGCATCGAGCTCCCCGCCCGCGGCGACGTCGATGACGCTTCGGCCCGCGCCGACGTCGACGGCTGCCTCGTCATGGCACCCCAGCAGCTGCCCGACCCCGTCGGGTACGTCTGCATGGCGCGCGATCCCGACGGCAACCTCGTCGAGTTCTCGTTCGACCAGGGTGTGTACGAGACGGCGCGGCGCATCTGGGGCGACGCCGCGACGTCGACCTGACGCAGAGCGTGCACCAGGCGCGGAGGTATTGTCTCGGGCTCTGTGAGAAGCGGTTCGGTGTTTTCGTGTGCTGGGCTGTGGTCCGGTGATCTTGAGCGTGACCCATTCGCTGACTGGCTCAATGCCTTGCTGTGACTTGTCCGCTCGGGGTTGCCGGCGCCGGCCCGGCCGGAGTGACTGGCCTGATCAGGAGCTTGACCACCTGCTCGTCGCTGGTGTGTCCCATCACAGTCCTGCCGATCTCCGATCCGGACCGGAACCTGATCGAAGGCACCGGCGGCTATGGCGCCGGGCTGACTCGCTACCTAACCGAACGCGGCGAACTGATCATCGAGCTCGACCGGCCGGACCGGCCGGCGCGCCGCAACGGTGCCAAGTCCGACTCGATCGACGCCGTTCGTGCCGGGCGCGAAGCATTGACGCGAGAACACCTCGGCCAGCCACGCGGCGCCGGTGAACGAGCAGCGTTGTCAGTGCGCGTCGCCGCACGGCGCTCTGCAGTCGAGGCTTCGACGGTCGCGCAGTGTCAGCTGCAGTCACTGATCGTGGCCGCTCCTGAAGCGATCCGAACCCGGTTCCGGGGCTTGTCGACAACCACCACGATCACCCTCGCAACCCGCCTGCGCACAGCCAGGTCATGGGACCTCGAGACCCGCAGCTACGCCGACGCCCTGCGACAACTCGCCCGACGCATCCGAACCCTGCACACCGAAGCAACCGCACACGAACAGGCCCTCACCGCGATCATCAAGACGTGGCGCCCCGACCTGCTCGACCAGCCCGGCGTCGGCCCAATCGTCGCTGCCACCGTGCTCTGCGCATGGTCTCACCCCGGACGCTGCCGCAACGACGCTGCGTTCGCCAACCTCGCCGGCGTAGCACCCATCCCTGCCTCATCGGGGCTCACCACCCGCCACCGACTCAACCGCCGCGGCGACCGACAACTCAACCGCGCCCTGCACGTCGTTGCGCTCTCGCGACTGCGCCACGATCCCGCCACCCGCGCCTACGCCGACCGACGACGAGCCCAAGGCAAGACCGACCGCGAAATCCGACGCTGCCTCAAGCGCTACATCGCACGCCAGCTCTACCGACAACTCGAACACGGACCACCCATCGCCCCTTGACACCCATAGGAGCGTCACAAGCGGCCTACTCGATGTCGAGCACCAGTCCGAGAACTTCGCGGATCTGACGGATGGTCGTCAAGCCGACGTTGCCTCGGGCGCGTTGGATCCTGCTCGCTGAGACCGCGCGGATGTGCTGGCACTGGGCCTCTGAGGCGAGTTCGAGCCCGTTGCGGTCGTCGGGCTCGATTGTGACCTCCGACGCGAAGTTGCGCCGGGCCGAGGTGAGCGGCACGACCTGGATGATGGCCGGTTCGGCGTCGAGGATCCGCTGAGCGGTGACCAGGACAGCGGGATGTCGGAAGCCTGCCTCGCGACCCTCGGGCACGCCGAGGTCGAGTTCGACCACGTCACCCGAGCTCAGCATCGAGCCAGTCGCTCTCGTCGGCGCGCAACTGGGCACGGAGCTCGACGCCGAGCTGGTCCTGGCGGAGCCTCCGCACAGCGAGCGCGACCGTGTCGCCAACGCTCGATCCGAGCGAAGTCGCGAGCCGCTTCAGCTCGCGGTGGGTGTCAGCGGTGATCCGCACACTCGTGCTATGCATGCGATCATGCTATCACTTCTGCATGCAGCGGAATTCCGTGCCGGAGTCTCCGACGACGTCGCAGAGCTCAGGTGGTGTAGGCGTCGGCGACCTCGAGTGCCTCGTCGATGATCGCCAACCCGGTCATGACATCGTCGTCGGAGATCGTGATGGGCGGGACGACGTGCAGCCGGTTGAAGTGTGTGAACGGCCACAGCCCGGCGGACTTGCAGGCGGCGGCCACGGCCCCCATCGGCGCCGCGTCGGCGCCCGTGGCGTTGAACGGGACGAGCGGCTCGCGGGTGTCCTGGTCGCGCACCAGCTCGATCGCCCAGAACACGCCGAGACCTCGCACCTCGCCGACGCTCGGGTGGCGTGCGGCGATCTTGTCCAGCTCGCCGCCGATGATGTCGTCGCCGAGGTGGCGGGCGTGCTCGATGATGCCTTCCTCCTGGAAGATGCCGATGCTGGCGACAGCGGAGGCGCAGGCGAGCGGGTGCCCCGAGTACGTGAGTCCACCGGGAAAGGGCCGTTCGGCAAACGACTCGGCTATGGCGCGCGAGATGATGACGCCGCCGAGAGGCACGTAGCCGGAGTTGACGCCCTTCGCAAAGCAGATGAGGTCCGGCGTGATGCCCCAGCGGTCGACAGCGAACCACTCGCCGCAGCGACCGAACCCGGCCATCACCTCGTCGACGATCATCACGATCCCGTGGCGGTCGCAGCGCTCGCGGACGCCTTCGAGGTAGCCGTCGGGCGGGACGAGGATGCCGTTCGTCCCGACGACGGTCTCGAGGATGATGGCCGCGACGTGCTGTGCACCCTCCACCATCAGCACGTCGTCGAGGTGGGCGAGCGCGCGCTCGCATTCCTGCGCGTCGTCAGCGGCGTGGAACGCCGACCGGTACGTGTACGGCCCCCAGTAGCGCACGACGCCCGCCATGGTGTTGGGCTCGCTGCCCCAGCGTCGAGGGTCGCCCGTCATCGTGATAGCGCCGGCCGTCGCCCCGTGGTAGCTGCGGTAGGCAGCGAGCACCTTGTGCCGGCCCGTGTGGCCCCGCGCCATGCGGATCGCGTTCTCCGTCGCCTCGGCGCCACCGTTCGTGAAGAACACCATGTCGAGATCGCCGGGTGCGAGCGAGCTGATCAACCGCGCAGCCTCGCTCCTGACGTCGTTGGCATGGATCGGCGCCACGGTGCACAGCCGGTCAGCCTGCGCTTTGATCGCCTCGATCATCTTCG
>JALZNU010000201.1 GCA_030857495.1 Actinomycetota bacterium
CCTCCGGGGGTTGCGCGCCCCCGGACCCCATCGCCGTTCGGCTCCCTGGCGGTCGCTCGCCCGGGATGAACTCGCTGCGCTCGTTCATCGTTCCACCAACTTGAGGCGCCAGTTGGCGAGGTTGACGAGCAGCGAGATGCAGATCGAGACGCTGAGGTAGATCAGCAGCAAGGTCACGTAGGCAGGAACGACCGGGATGCTGTTGGACGTGCCGAGCTCGGTGATCTTCGTCAGTTCGCCGTAGCTGATGATGGCCGCCAACGACGTGTTCTTCGTGAGGTTGAGGTACTGGTTGCCGAGAGGGGGCACGGCGATGCGCATCGCCTGCGGCAGGACGACGTACCAGAGTCGTTGCGACGTAGAGAGGGCGAGCGCGTCGGCTGCCTCGCTCTGACCCTTCGACACCGCCTGGATCGAACCGCGAACGATCTCTGCGATGTGGCTCGACGTGTAGACGACGAGTGCGACGAGTGCGCCGAAGTAGATCGAGGTCATCCCCATCCCGCCGATCACCCGGCGGGCGATGCCGCGCTCGACGACCTCTGGAGTCGTCACCGAGTACCCCAGAAGGAACCACCCTGCCACGAGCACGATCACGAACGCGCCGATCACGAACGGGCCCGATCGTGCCGGTGCGCCGGTTCGATCGGAGACGGCTCGCCGCCACCGTACGGCGAGCCACCCGGCGACGAGTCCGACGGTGAGGATGGCGAGCATGACGAGGTCGTTTCCGTCGTACCAGGCGACGGCGGAGACGTCGTTGCTGAGTACGAGCACCGAGCCCAACGTCCATGCCTCATCAAGTTGAGGGAATCCGTTCTGGACGATGGCGACGTACGTCAGCGTGATCACCGCCAGCAGGGGCACGTTGCGCACGAACTCGACGTAGAGCCGAGCCGCGTTGCGCACGAGGAAGTTCGTCGAGAGGCGGGCGATGCCGACGAGGATCCCGAGGAGCGTGGCGAGGACGATCCCGGCGACGGCGAGGCGAAGCGTGTTCAGCAGCCCCTCGACGAACGCCTCGCGCATCGGTTGGTTGGGACTGAACGAACGCTTGTCGGGGATCGGGAACCCCGCACGGTCATCGAGGAACGACCAACCCGTGCGGATCCGTCGCTCCTCGCTGTTGGTGGTGACGTTGCCCCACAGCCAACGGACGAGCAGCACGACGAGCGCGACCGCCACCAGCTGGAACAGCCAGCGGGCGAGGCGGACATCGCGCAGGAGTGCGGGGACGCCTGGGCGCTCCCGCACTCCTCTGTCAGATTGAGCGTCGACCGATGTCGCCACCGTCGGGTTCGGTGCGACGGATCAGCGGTACGGCGGTGCGTACATCAAGCCGCCGTCGGTCCACAGCGCATTGATGCCGCGCTCGAGACCGAGTGGCTTCAGGTGACGCTCGAAGATCTCCCCGTAGTTCCCGACCTGGCTGACGATCTGGTAGTTGAAGTCGACCGGCAGGCCGAGGCCGGGGTCGATGGTCGTCCCTTCGGCGTTCTCTCCGCCGAGGAAGGCGACGATGTTGGGATCGTCGCTCTCGAGCATCGCTTCGGCGTTCTCCGACGTGATCCCGTACTCCTCTGCCTGGATCGTGGACCAGATCACCCAGTTCAGTGCCTGGCCGAGCTGGTACTCACCGTCGGCGACAGCGGGGGTCAACGGCTCCTTGGAGAAGATCTCCTCGAGGATCACGAGCGACTCGGGACCGTCGGGGTAGTTCTCGCGGAGGCCTGCGAGCTGGCTGCCGTCGCTCGACCAGCCTTGGCACTGCCCGTTCTCGAACGCCGTCTGGATCTGCTCGACCTCGTCGAAGCTGCGCACGTTGACCTCGAGCCCGAGGCGGTCGAACTCGGTGGCCACGTTGCCCTCCGTCGTTGTGCCGGCGGCGACACAGATCGTCGCGCCGTCCATGTCTTCGAGCGTCGAGATATCGGCGTCGGCGGCAACCATCATCCTCTGGCCGTCGTAGTAGTTGGGCTGCAGGAACATCGCTCCCTCGGCACCGTCGCGGCTCGCGGTCAGGGTCGTGTTGCGAGTGAGCACATCGAAGTCGCCCGCCGCGAGTGCGATGAGACGATCGTCGGTGGAGACATCGACGAGCGTGGCCTTCTCGGCGTCGCCGAGCAATCCGGCTGCCATCGCCCTGCAGAAGTCGACGTCGAAGCCCTCGAACTCGCCGTCGGCGTTGGTCTCGGCGAAGCCCGGCAGGTCGGATCGGGATCCGCATGTCAGCTCGTCGGCTTCCTTCACTGCGTCGAGCCGACCGCCGCCTCCGGCGCCACCGCCACCGGCGGTGGTCGTTGCGCCGCCGGCGGCAGCGGTCGTGCCGGTGCCCTCGGCGGTGCTGCCCTCGGCGGTCGTGGGCCCTGTGTCACCGCCTTCTTCCTCGTCGGCACAGGCGCCGGCGACCACGACGACCGTGATCAGTGACGCTGCGAGTCGTGCGTACGTACGTCGCATTTCATTTCCTCCCCTGGCAGCCCCCGAGGACGTGCCGATGCCCGCACACTAGTCATCTGGGCGCGCCCGCCCGTTCGCCGATCAGCGGTACGACGTCAGGCGGTCGATCATCGCCTCCGCCTCGGCGACCATCCGTGCCACCAGCTCGGCGGCGGGTACCAGCTCTCGGATCGCTCCGGTGCCCTGCCCTGCCGGCATGAACTCCTTGTCGCGATCGATTTCGGTCCCGCTGGCGGCACCGAGGTGGTTGGCGCCGCCGTTGATCGACGTCATCAGCTGGTCGGGGAACGGCGCCAGCTCGTCGGGGTGCTCCTCGAAGTGACGGGTCCACGAGTTCGCCAGCACGCGGCACGTCTTGCCCGTGTAGGCCCGTGACACGACGGTGTCGTCCTCGGCACGCTCGACGAGGAGCTCCTTGTAACCCTGGACGGCACGAGCCTCGGGAGTGGCGATGAACCGCGTCCCGATCCACACGCCGTCGGCGCCGAGCGCCAGCGAGGCGGCGAGCCCACGTCCGTCGAACAGGCCACCCGCAGCGATGACGGGCACGCGGTCGCCGACGGCGTCGACGACCTGGGGAACGAGCGCAATCGTGGCGACCGTGCCTGTGTGACCGCCCGCCTCGGTGCCCTGGGCGACGACGAAGTCACAGCCGCTGGCGACGGCGCCGACGGCGTGGCGCACCTTGCCGCACATCGAGCCGACCAGGATCTGGTGGTCGTGGAGGCGGTCGACGACGTCACGCGGCACGCCGAGTCCTGCCACGAAGATGCGAGCGCCGCCCTCGATGACTGCGTCGATGCCCTCGTCGACCTGACCTGGCAGCGCCGTCAGGAGGTCGACGCCGAACGGTTTCGACGTCCGTTCACGCACGTCGGCCATCTCGGCGCGGAGCTGGTCGACCCGCATCGTCGAGGCGCCGAGCGTGCCGATTCCGCCCGCCTCACTCACTGCAGCGACGAGCTCGTGATAGGAGACGCCACCCATCCCGGCGAGCATCACCGGGTGCTCGATCTCCAACAGTTCGGTCAACCGTGTCTGCACCGCGGCGACGTTAACGAGGCCGCCCGGCGGGCGACTCAGCGCGGCGCGGTCGCCGTGTCAGGGAAGGGGGACGGCCGGGACAAGAAGCGGCGGTGCCAGCGGCGTGGCGTGGCGACGATCGCCCGCGGCTCGTCCTCGAACATCCAGCGGGCGAAGCGCGTGCGCCCCCATGTGCCGCTCGCGGCGACGATCGCCATCGCGCCGTTGGCGCCGCGTCGGTGTGAGAGCACCCGTCCGAGCGCCGCCGAGAGGCGATGATCGGCAAACAGCTCGCGCCGCACCTCACGTTCGTAGCGGCGAGCCGCATCGTCGACCTGTCCGCCGCTCGCCACGATCGCATCGGCGGCGAGCCGCCCCATCAGCAGTGCCTGCCCGATGCCCTCGCCGGTCAGCACGTCGGACGCCGCCGCAGCGTCGCCGGCGAACAGCACGCCGCCGGCTGACAACGTCGCCGACGTCACGGCACCGGGGATCGGCCAGGCGAGCACACGGTCCTCGAACGTCACGCCGTCGGCGCCGAGCGCGTCACGAATGTGCGGTCGCTCGAACACGTCGTGCCACAGGGCCCGCATCTCGGCGCCCTTGCGTCCGTCGGCACGCAGCACGCCGTAGCCGATGTTCGCTCGACCGTCGGGCAGTGGGAACGACCAGGCGTAGCCGGGCAGCAGGTCGGCCTCGAACCACACGTACAGGCGACG
>JALZNU010000202.1 GCA_030857495.1 Actinomycetota bacterium
GGAGCGCGGCGAGCGCACCGTCATCGCCGTGACCCATCGCCAGCGGGTCATCGACGCCGCCGACCTCGTCGTGCGACTCGACACCGGCGTCACGGTACGTTGAGCCTCGATGGCCGGTTCAAGCGATGCGCCTCACGGCGAGTTCGAGCGCGACACCAACTACATCACCGACCGCATCACCGCCGACGGTCGTGACGGGTGGCCGGTCGAGCCGGATCGGTACCGGCTGATCGTCGCCCGGGCGTGCCCGTGGGCGAACCGGGCCATCATCGTGCGCCGGCTGCTCGGGCTCGAGGGTGTGCTGTCGATGGGCGAGTGCGGTCCGACCCACGACGAGCGAAGCTGGACGTTCGATCTCGACCCAGGGGGCGTCGATCCGGTGCTCGGCTACGAGCGCCTGCAGCAGGCGTTCTTCGCTCGCCAGCCCGGATACCCACGTGGCATCACCGTGCCGGCGATCGTCGACGTGCCGACGAAGCAGGTCGTGACGAACGACTTCGCACAGATCACGGTCGACTTCAGCCTCGAGTGGTCGGCGCACCATCGTGACGGCGCCCCCGAACTCTACCCCGAGCACCTGCGCGACGAGATCGACGAGGTCGCCGAACGCGTCTTCCACGAGGTGAACAACGGCGTCTACCGCTGCGGCTTTGCCAGCTCGCAGGAGGCGTACGACAAGAGCTTCGAGCGGCTGTTCGCCGCGCTGGACTGGCTCGGCGACCGACTCGAGGGGCAGCGATTCCTCGTCGGCGACACGATCACAGAGGCCGACGTGAGGTTGTTCACCACGCTCGCTCGCTTCGATGCGGTGTACCACGGGCATTTCAAGTGCAACCGCCACAAGCTCAGCGAGCTGCCCGTGCTGTGGGCCTATGCCCGTGACCTGTTCCAGACACCAGGCTTCGGCGACACGACCGACTTCGAGCAGATCAAGGCGCACTACTACCGAGTCCATCGCGACATCAACCCCACCGGGATCGTCCCGCGTGGTCCCGACCGCAATGGCTGGCTGACGGCACACGGGCGCGAGGAACTCGGTGGTCGCCCGTTCGGCGACGGCACGCCGCCGCGCCACGAGCCGCTGCGCGGCGACTGGCCGGAATGACATGTCGTCGGTCGTCGAGAACCCTGTCTCGCATCACGTGGTGCACCAACCGGGAGTGGACATCTCGCCGTTCGTCGAACGGATCGTCGGATACGAGCTGCGCGGGCATCCTCCCGGGTTCCACGCCGGGCTCCCGTCACGTCACCTGACGGTCGTCATCAGCCTCGACGAGCCCGTCGACATGGTGGCGATGCCCGATCCGGCGCAGGCTCCGGCCGCGCTCGTGGCGCTCGTCGGTGGCCTGCACGCTGCTCCGGTCAAGATCCGTCACGACGGCACGCAGGTCGGGATGCAGCTGCACGTCACGCCGGCCGGCGCTCGCGCCCTGTTCGGGATGCCGGCGAGCGCGCTCGCCTGGTGCGTGGTGCCGCTGGAGGACGTGTTCGCCGGCAGCGATGCGCTCTGTGACGAGCTGCGCCGGGCGACGTCGTGGGCGGTGCGCTGCACGCTCGTCGAGCAGGCGGTCGGTGCGGCGATCACGGTGAACCACCGTCGACGCCACGGACCGGATGCGCGCGACCCGCGGCCCGAGGTCGCCCGCGCCCTCGATCGTCTCATCGCCACGAACGGGGAGATGACGGTTGCCGCGCTCGCCGACGACGTGGGCTGGAGCCGCCGGCACCTCGGCGCCTGCTTCACGCAGGAGTTCGGGATCACGCCGAAGCTGCTCGGTCGCGTGCTGCGGTTCCAGCGGGCACGGCGCTACGTCGTCGATCCTGGCATCTCGCTCGGCGAGGCCGCTGCGCTCGCCGGGTATGCCGACCAGGCGCACATGACCCACGAGTGGCGTGAGTTCTCGGGCTCCGCGCCAGGCGCCTGGCTGGCGGCGGAGTTCCCAGACGTACAAGACACCCCCGTCGACGCCGTTGCATGATGACGTCGTGAACGAGAACGACACGATGTCACCGGCGACCGGTGAGGCGCCGCCGAAGATGATCTGGCCCGGCCTGCAGTACGAGGACGCCCGGGCGGCGATCGCCTTCCTCACGGACGTGTTCGGCTTCACCGAGGCCCTCGTCGTGAGCGGTGCCACCGAGGACGTCGTCGAGCACTCCCAGCTGATGTGGCCGGAGGGCGGTGGCGTGATGCTGGGATCGAAGGGTCGCGAAGGCAACGCGTACTCGCAGCACGTCACGGGCCGCGTCGGTGTCTACGTCGTCACCGATCATCCCGACGAGGTGCACGAGCGTGCGATCGAGGCCGGAGCGACGATCTTCGCCGCACCGGAGGACACGGACTACGGCTCGCGCAGCGTGACCGTGCTCGATCCCGAGGGCAACGCCTGGACGTTCGGGACGTACCGCGGCGAGCCGGCGCCGACCTCCTGACACGACAGTCGCCGGCGTCGGCCTACGCTGCGCCCGTGGACGACGCCACCCGTGAGCTGTTCGAGGCGGCACTCACCGCCTACGCAGCGGCGTACGCTCCGTACTCCGGCTTCTCCGTCGGCGCCGCCGTACGCGACGAGTCCGGCCGAGTGCACGTCGGATGCAACGTGGAGAACGCTTCGTACCCGGAGGGCACGTGCGCCGAGGCGGGGGCGATTGCGGCGATGGCGCTGGCCGGCGGCCGACGGATCGTCGAGGTGGTGACGGTCGCCGGCGGCAACGTCGTGACGACGTGTTGCGGCGGCTGCCGGCAGCGGCTGCGAGAGTTCACCGCCGACGACGTGCTGGTCCACGCCGCCGGCCCCGAGGGCGTGCGGGCAACGTTCACGATGTCCGAGATGCTGCCGGCATCCTTCGGGTTGGAGCACGTCGCAGAGACATGACGACGCTAGGCCGCTGACTGGGCGCTGGCAAAGGTTGAGTCCGAGCCGCTCAAGTTTTCTGACCGCCAGGGTGTCAGCGTGGCGGGTGCCAGGTACGATCGAGTAATACTGCGAACCATCGTCAGTTCGCGCCGATCAACGCTCATCGAAGGAGCACACCACCACCATGTCCAGAGCAGTCGGAATCGACCTCGGCACCACCAACTCCGTCGTCGCCGTCCTCGAGGGCGGCGACCCTGTCGTCATCCCCAACGCAGAGGGCTCGCGCACGACCCCGTCGGTCGTCGCCTTCTCGAAGTCCGGCGAGGTGCTCGTCGGCGAAGTCGCCAAGCGCCAGGCCATCACGAACCCCGATCGCACCTTCCGCTCCATCAAGCGGCACATGGGTGAGTCCTGGAAGAGCGAGGACGTCGACGGCAAGCAGTACACGCCACAGGAGATCTCGGCCCGCACGTTGATGAAGCTCAAGCGCGACGCCGAGGCGTACCTCGGGGCGACCGTGACGCAGGCGGTCATCACCGTGCCTGCCTACTTCGACGACGCACAGCGAACCGCAACCAAGGAGGCGGGTCAGATCGCAGGGCTCGAGGTGCTGCGCATCATCAACGAACCCACCGCCGCGGCGCTCGCCTACGGCCTCGACAAGGGTGCCGAGGACGAGACGATCCTCGTCTTCGACCTCGGCGGCGGCACGTTCGACGTCTCCGTGCTGGAGATCGGCGACGGCGTCTTCGAGGTGAAGTCGACCCACGGCGACACCGCCCTCGGCGGCGACGACTGGGACCAGCGGGTCATCGACTGGCTCGTGAACCAGTTCAAGTCTGCGCACGGCGTCGACCTGTCCACCGACCGCATGGCCACGCAGCGCCTCAAGGAAGCGGCCGAGAAGGCGAAGATCGAGCTCAGCCAGGTGCAGCAGACACAGATCAACCTGCCGTTCATCACGGCGACGGCCGACGGCCCCCTCCACCTCGATGAGTCGCTCAGCCGCTCGAAGTTCCAGGAGATGACGTCCGACCTCATCGAGCGCTGCCGCGTCCCGTTCGAGCAGGCGCTGAAGGACGCGGGGGTCGCCAAGGGCGACCTGCACCACGTCATCCTCGTCGGCGGCTCGACCCGAATGCCAGCCGTGCAAGAGCTCGCCACCGATCTCACCGGCAACGAGCCCAACAAGTCCGTCAACCCCGACGAGGTCGTCGCCATCGGCGCCGCCGTTCAGGCCGGCGTGCTACGCGGCGACGTCAAGGACGTGCTGCTGCTCGACGTCACCCCGCTCAGCCTCGGCATCGAGACGAAGGGAGGCGTGATGACGCG
>JALZNU010000203.1 GCA_030857495.1 Actinomycetota bacterium
GGCGAGCAGTTCGATGCCGTCGTGATCAGCGAGGACGACAAGGCCGCCCAGATCCAGATCACCGAACCGGCGATCCTGGCACGGCTCACAGCGCACCAGGTCGACCCCGGTGACCAGATCACCGTGCGCGTCGGCGAGGTCGACGTCGCTGCACGCTCGGTCCACCTCGAACGCGTCGGCTGAACCGCCGCGCCGTCAGGATGCTCGTTCGACGAGCTGCGCGCCGTCCGCCTGGCTGACGACGTAGAGGTCGTCGCCGACCTGATCGATGCTGACCGGGGAGGCGACCGAGCCGAGCTCGACGATCTCGCCGTCACCCTCGCCTTCGAAGTCGAGTGCCCACACCTCGCCCGAGCAGTAGTCGGCGAACACGTAGTAGCCGCGCAGCTCGGGGATCGCCGATCCCCGGTACGCCACACCGCCCGTCACCGAGCAACGCCCTTCCTCGTGGGTGTACGTGTAGCGCGGCGGCGTGTGGCCCTCCTCGGACTGGTCCTCGTTGAAGCGCTCGTTGCCCTCGAACGCGCTCCACCCGAAGTTGATCGCCTTTCCCGCGGAGAACCCGCCGGTGGCGGCGGCGACGTCGATCTCCTCCACGCGTCCCTGACCGACATCGGCGATCCACAGGTCGCCCGTCGCCTCGTCGAACGAGAAACGCCACGGGTTGCGCAGGCCCGACGACCAGATCTCGGCGAGCGCACCGGACGTGCCGACGAACGGGTTGTCCGCCGGCGTGTTGAAGCCGTCCTGACCGTCGGCGACGACCGGATCGATGCGCAGCATCTTGCCGAGCGGCGTCGACAGCGACAGCGCGTTGCGCTGCGGATCGTCGGCCGACCCGCCGTCGCCGAACCCGATGTAGAGGTACTTGTCGGGGCCGAAGACGAGGTTGCCGCCGTTGTGGTTGTCGTAGGGCTGGTCGACGGCCATCACCTCCCGCTGCGACGCCGGGTCGAGCGATCCCGTCGCCGTCACGGCGTACTCGGCGATCACCGTGTCGCCGGACGTGTCCGTGTAGTTGACGTACGCGAGCGGCAGGTCGGGGTGGAAGGCGAGCCCCAGCAGACCCTGCTCGTTGCCCGTGCTCACCTCGGCCTGGAGGTCGAGCACGGACGACGTCGCGTTGTCGTCGGACAGCACGAGCACCTGACCTCGCTGGGCGACGACGTACTTCCTGCCGCCTGGCCGTTGCACGATCTTGACGAGCCCTTCCCCACCGACCCCATCGGCGAACGTGACGGCCGGGTCGCCGAGCGGACCCGTCGGACCCGTCGGCGCCGCAGTGGTGCTGCCGGTCGCACCGGTCGCTGGCGCCGTCCCGCCGACCTCGCCCGTGCTGAGGGGCGCCGTCGACCCCGATGTCGTCGTCGCGGGCCGGCCCGGCAGCTCCGGCAATGTGTCGAGCGACTCCGGCTCGTCGTCACCCCCGCATCCGGCGATCGCCACCGTCGCCACGATCGCCACCGTCGTCAGTCGTAGTCGCATGTTCATCGCCGTACCCGTACCAATCCTTCTTGCATGACGCTCACCGCGAGTGCGCCGTTGCGCGTGTAGATCTCACCACGGGCGAGCCCTCTCGCGCCGCTCGTAGAGATCGCCTGCTGGTCGTACAGCAGCCACTCGTCGGCGCGGAACGGTCGGTGGAACCACATCGCGTGGTCGAGGCTCGCCATCTGGATGCCGGTGTCGTTCCATCCGAGCCCGAACGGCAGCAACGTCGTGTCGAGCAGCGTCATGTCGCTGGCGTACGTGACGACGCAGGCATGGACGACATCGTCGTCAGGCAGCGAGCCCGCGGCGCGGAGCCACACCTGTTGGCCGGACGCAGTGACCCCGGCGCGCGACATCGGGTCGTCTCGGATGTAGCGGATGTCGATCGGTCGTGGCCGGTCCCACGAAGGGCCCAGCGCCTCGCGGTGCGGCTCCATCCTCGTCTTCCAGTCGGGCAGCCCGTCGGGATCGGGCAGATCCGGCGGCATCAACTCTTGGAAGTCGAGGCCGGTCTCGCCGATGTGGAAGCTGGCGTGCAGGTTGAAGATCGCCCTTCCGTGCTGGATCGCCATCACGCGCCGTGTCGTGAAGCTGCGACCGTCGCGGAGGCGGTCGACGTCGTACAGGATGGGTTTGGTCGGATCGCCGGGGCGCAGGAAGTAGGCGTGCAGCGAGTGGACGCTACGGTCCGGCTCGTCGACCGTGCGGGCGGCGGCGACGAGCGCCTGACCGGCCACCTGGCCACCGAACACGCGCTGCATGCTCTCGTCGGTCGAGCGGCCGCGGAACATGTTGACCTCGATCGGTTCGACGTCGAGGAGTGAGAGCAGCTCCTCGAGCACGTCACCTGGCACGGCGCCATGTTGTCACCGCTACCGTGCGCACGTGGAACTCCCTGACAGCTGGCGCACCGTGGCGTTGGCGACGAAGGGCTTCATGCCGGCCGACGAGGGCGATGCGCTGCACGCTGCGGCGCTCGAGGCGGCAGCGGCGGTGCCCGATCTGGCGTTCGTGGAGGTCGGCTCGTACTGCGGACGGTCGACCATCTGGCTGGCCGCTGCGGCACGAACTGCAGGTCGCGTCGTCTTCGCCGTCGATCACCATCGCGGCTCGGAGGAGAATCAGCGAGGGTGGGAGCATCACGATCCCGACGTCGTCGACGGCGAGGTCGGGCGGATGGACACGTTGCCGTTCCTTCGCAGGGCGCTGTTCGACGCCGGCGTCGAGGACTGGGCGATCCCGGTGGTCGGGCGTTCCGCGCTCGTCGCAGCCCACTGGACCACGCCGGCCTCGTTCGTGTTCATCGACGGCGGCCACGGTGCCGAACCGGCGCGCGCCGACTTCGCGGGGTGGTCGCCGCTCGTCGCTCCCGGCGGCACGCTGGCGATTCACGACGTCTTCCCCGATCCCGCCGGCGGCGGTCGCGCGCCGTACGAGGAGGTCTACCTCCCGGCGCTGTCGGCCGGTTTCGTGGAGCGCTCGGTGACGGGCGCGCTGCGCGTGCTCACACGGGCGTGACGAAGAGCTGCGACGCCGGTGTCGCAGCAGCGATCCCGTCGGCGGCAAGCACCACCGCGGCCGCCGTGTACGAGGTGCGCTCGTCGAATGGGAACCGCACACCGTCGGGGTAGACGATGCCCGTGTAGTACGACCCGTCCTCGAGGCGGTGCACGGCGATCCAGGCCAGCAGGTCGGTTGCCGTGGCTACGTCACCGATCGCGGCGAAGGCGAGCGCGCACTCCGCGGTCTCCGACGCCGTCACCCACGGCTCGTCGCTCACGCAACGGACACCGTGGCGTTCCATCACGAACTCGTCCCACTTGTCGGCGAGTCGTGCCTTGGCTGCGTCGCCGCGCAGGGCGCCCCCGAGCACGGGGTAATACCAGTCCATCGCCCACCGCGTCTTCGGCTCGAACGATTCGGGGTGCTGTTGGATCACGACATCGAGCCGGTCGGCGGCGGCGCGCCAGTGGGGCTGGGGATCGCCGAGCATGCCGCCGAGTGCGGCGCCGCAGTGCAGGGCGTGGCGGATGCTCGACGAGCCGGTGAGGAGTGCGTAGTCCCACGGCACGTCGTCGACCTCGCGCGCCCACAGGATCGTCCCGTCGGCGCGCCGCATGCTCAGCACCCATTCGAGCGCAGCGCGCACGGTCGGCCACAGCTCACGCGCAACCGCGTCCTCGCGAGTGGTGAGCCAGTGGTGGAACACGCCGGTCGCCACATAGGCGCAGACGTTGGAGTCGAGCTTCGTGTCCTCGATCGATCCGTCGGGGAGGTAGTAGTTGTGCCAGCTGCCGTCGTGGCGTTGCGTCTCGGCCAGCCAGCGGTACGCAGCCAGCGCCTCGGTGTGCAGGCTCGCGACGTCGAGCGCCATGGCCGACTCGACATGGTTCCACGGGTCGCAGTGCCCGCCGGGGAACCACGGGATCATCCCGGAAGGAAGCTGCAGCGAGGCGAGATGCGCACCGCTGCGTCGAATCTCGTCGGCCGTCAGCACGCCGGGGATGTGGGGGACGTCGTTCATGTGGGGGAGACCGCCTGGGTTGCCGAGTGGCCCGCTGTGCTGGGCTTCGTCGCGTAGAACACCGTGGACTTGCCCATCAAGGGGCCGAGCACCCGTTCGGCGACACGGGTGGTGCGCGGCTGGGAGACGATGTCCCACTCGAGGAAGCGACGGTACCTGGCGAC
>JALZNU010000027.1 GCA_030857495.1 Actinomycetota bacterium
CGCGCAAAGGACGGCCAGCGTCTTCCAGCGACGTTCGTAGGTCACCGGATCAATGCCCTCGAGATCCTCTAATTGCGCTACGTCTCCGTTGCGGACGGTGGCATCAGACACGGTCACTCTCCTCTCGCACCCTGCGTGTCGGCGCATTCGGTCCGACATTTCGCTACGCTATCGTAGTGAGATGTTGCTGGCGACCCGAGTGATCGAAAGGTGACCGATGCCACGTCCGCGCAGTGAGGAGGCCCGCCGCAAGGTGCTCGGCGCGGCAGCGACACTGATGGTCGAGCGCGGCGCGGGCAACCTCAGCATCGAGGAGGTCGCCGCCCGGTCAGGTGTCGCCAAGACGACGATCTACCGTCACTGGCCCGACCGCTCATCACTGATGATCGACACCGTGCGCGCGACCATCGAGCACGTCGGTGTACCCGACACCGGAACCGTACGGGGCGACCTCGACGTCTACTTCGGGGCGATGGTGCGCTCCGACCTGGACGGCGGCATCGGCCAGCTGATGCCGTGCCTGCTCGAGGCGTCGTCACGAGACGACGAGATCAAGGGCGTGCTCGACCGGCTGATGGACGAGCGCCGAGCGGTCATCGAACGCATCATGCGCCGCGCGCAGGGGCGTGGCGAGCTGCCGGACGATCTCGATATAGACATCTTCGTCGGCACCGTGGTCGGTCCGATCGTGTTCCGCAAGGTCGTTCAGCGCAGGCTGCTGACTCCGGAGTACATCAGCGGCTGCCTCGACGTCGCCCTCACCGGGCTGACGCGATCGTTAACCGACTGAACCCTCCATCTGGAGCTCGATGAGGCGGCTCCACTCGACGGCGTACTCCATCGGCAGTGTCCGTGTGATCGGTTCGATGAAGCCGTTGACGACCATGCCCATCGCCTGCTCCTCGGACAGCCCGCGGCTCATCAGGTAGAAGAGCTGCTCGTCGGCCACCTTGGAGACGGTGGCCTCGTGGCCGATCTGGGCGTCGCGCTCGCCGACCTCCATGTAGGGCAGCGTCTTGCTCTGAGAGTCCTCGTCGAGGATCAGCGCGTCGCACTGCACGTGGCTCTTGCACCCCGTGGCGCCCTCGTCGACGCGCACGAGACCGCGGTACGTGGTGATGCCGCCGTCCTTGCTGATCGACTTCGACATGATCTTCGACGTCGTCTCGGGCGCGGCGTGGATCATCTTCGCTCCGGCGTCCTGGTGCTGGCCGGCGCCCGCATAGGCGACCGAGAGCACCTCGCCCGTGGCCTTCGGGCCCATCAGGTAGATGCTCGGGTACTTCATCGTCAACTTGGATCCGATGTTGCCGTCGATCCACTCCATGTGGCCCTCGGCCTCGACCCGCGCCCGCTTCGTGACGAGGTTGTAGACGTTGGGGCTCCAGTTCTGGATCGTCGTGTACGTCACCCGTGCCGACGGCTTGACGATGATCTCCACGACGGCGGAGTGCAGCGAGTCGCTGGTGTAGACGGGGGCCGAGCAGCCCTCGATGTAGTGCACCTGGGAGCCCTCGTCGGCGATGATCAGTGTGCGCTCGAACTGCCCTGCGTTCTCGGCATTGATGCGGAAGTACGCCTGCAGCGGCATCTCGCACTCGACGCCCGGCGGCACGTAGATGAACGACCCACCGCTCCACGTCGCCGTGTTGAGCGCGGCGAACTTGTTGTCACCGGGCGGGATCACCGAGCCGAAGTACTGCTTGACGAGGTCGGGGTACTCGCGCAGCGCGGTGTCCATGTCGCAGAAGAGGATCCCCTGCTTGGCGAGATCGTCGCGGTTGCGGTGGTAGACGACCTCCGACTCGAACTGCGCGGTGACGCCTGCGAGGTACTTGCGCTCGGCCTCTGGGATGCCGAGCTTCTCGTACGTCGCCTTCATCTGCTCGGGCAAGTCGTCCCACTCGTCGACTTGCGCACCCGCGGGGCGCAGGTAGTAGTAGATGTCCTGGAAGTCGATGTCGGGCATGTTGGTGGCGAACCAGGGCGCCATCGGCTTGCGTTCGAAGGTCTTCAGCGACCGCTGGCGCATCTTCGTCATCCAGCGCGGTTCGCCCTTCCACCACGAGATCTGGTCGACGACGCCCTCGTTGATGCCCTTCTCCGGGGCGAAGGCGTACTCGACTTCGTCACTCCAGCCCAACTGGTACTTACTGAGATCGAGATCAAAGGTCGTCATGGGTCACTCTCCGTGGGACGTCGAGGGGACTTTCCACTGCCTTCATCGTAACAATCCTTGCTCCTCACCGGTCCCCTGGCGGTCACGAGATGGGCTAAAACTTCGTTGTGAGCGCTGTCCTCGTCATCGTTGCGGTCGCCGTCGTCCTCGCCGCGTTCATCTGGTACGTCACCAAAGGCATCCGCGCCCAGCCGCGGGCTCGCTCGCGGTCGACGGATTCGGGCTACTACCCGCCGTACCCCGGGCAGGCAGACAGCGGGAACGGTGACCACGGCGGCGACAGCGACGGAGGTTCCGACTGGGGCGGATCCGACTCCGGCGGCAGCAGCGACAGCGGTAGTGGTAGCAGCGATGGTGGGGGCGGCGGCGGTGACGGCGGTGGCGACTGAGCCGTCAGGCGCCGCGAGCGTCAGGCTGCTTCGTCGCGCAGCTTGATGCGCGCAGCGACGCGAGGCGTGACCGTGGCATCGAGTTCGGCATCCGACGGCGTGTCGATCTCGATGAAGATGCACTCGCCGGGACAGTCCTCGGCGGCGTTGATGACGCGCCGCACGTCGCGTGTCACGACGACGGCGAGGCTCGACGAGCCGCCGGGATCGTTGAGCGGCCGCCCGCCCTCCGCGACGTAAGCGATGCCGTCCTCGAGCTGCACGAACACGTCCGCGCAGTGGTCGACGCACAGGCCATCGCCCGTGCAGAGATCCTGGTCGATCCACACTCGCATCCAGGCGGACCCTAGTGGGAGGACAGCGGATCCGGACCCGCCGTGCCCTCGCGCCCGCGTCTCGTCGAAGTCCGACCGCCTTAGCCTCGGCGCGATGCTCGCCATCTCCGATCTTCGTGTCTTCACCGAGCCGCAGCAGGGCGCGACGTACGACGACCTCCTCGCCGTGGCGTCCACCGCCGAGCGGCTCGGCTTCGGTGCCTTCTTCCGCAGCGACCACTACCTTGCAATGGGCAGCGCGCTCGACGAGGGTGGTCTCCCGGGACCGACCGACGCCTGGACGACGCTCGCAGGACTCGCTCGTGACACCGAGCGGATCCGCCTCGGGACACTCGTCACGTCCGCAACGTTCCGCCAGCCGGGCCCGCTCGCGATCTCTGTGGCGCAGGTCGACCAGATGTCGAACGGGCGCGTCGAGCTCGGCATCGGCGCCGGCTGGTACGACGCCGAGCACGCTGCGTACGGCATCTCTTTTCCTGCGCTCGGCGAACGCTTCGACCGCCTCGAAGAGCAGCTCGCCGTGATCACCGGGTTGTGGTCGACACCGGCGGGCGAGCGCTTCGCCTTCGACGGCGAGCACTACACCGTGAGTGACAGCCCGGCACTGCCGAAGCCCGTGCAGGAGCGGATCCCCGTCATCGTCGGCGGATCGGGTCCCAAGCGCACCCCCCGCCTGGCGGCGACCTACGCCACCGAGTTCAACACACCGTTCCTCTCGCTCGACGACTTCGTCGCGCAGCGCGAGACGGTCGTCGCAGCGTGCGAGGCGGTCAGCCGCGACCCTGCGACGCTGACGTTCTCGGCAGCGCTCGTCGCCTGTGTCGGCGACGACGCCTCCTCGTACGAACGGCGCGCGGCCGCCATCGGTCGCGAGGCCGGCGAACTGCGCGCCAACGGTCTCGCCGGTGTGCCCGAGGAAGCGGCCGACACGATGGGTCGCTGGCACGAGGCCGGCGCCGAGCGCCTCTACCTGCAGGTACTCGACCTCTCCGATCTCGAGCACCTCGAGACGCTCGCCGCCGTCGCCGCCATCGCCTGAGCGCCGAGACGTGCCGATACGTTCCGTGTGATGACGCCAGCATCTCCTGCGCCGCTCCCCGACGCTCCCCGCCGGGACCATACTTGGAGCCGCCCGACGGGCGATGTCGACGACCCGTGGGCGTGGCTCGCCGATCGCGACGACCCCGAGACGACCGCCTACCTCGCGGCGGAGAACGAGTTCGCCGCTGCGTGGTTCGGCCAGGACGGCCGCGACGAGCAGATCACGTCGATCTTCGCCGAGATCAAGTCGCGCGTGCAGGAGGACGACGAGTCCGTGCCGTCACCGGACGGCGGCTGGTTCTACCTCGCACGCACCCGCGAGGGCGCGTCGTACCCGATCTACCTGCGCGGTCGCAGCCCCGACACCGCGGGCCGCCAGCTCGTGCTCGACGTCAACGTCGAGGCGCAGGGACACGACTACTGCGCGCTCGGTGGCTTCGAGCCGAACAACGACCACACGATGATCGCCTGGTCGCGCGACACGACGGGCGACGAGCGCTACGACCTCATGGTGCGCGACGTCGGAAGTGACCCCGTCGAGACCCCGGGCGACGATCCTGTGGACCACGACGTGATCGAGGCGACCTCGGCCTCGGGTACGGCGTGGTCGCTCGACGGTCAGCACCTCTTCTACTGCCGCCCCGACGACCAGATGCGGCCGTTCGAGGTGTGGCGCCACCGGCTCGGCACACCGACGGGCGACGACGTGCTCGTGCTGCGCGAGGAGGACGAGCGTTTCTACCTCGGCGTCGAGTCGACTCGCAGCGGCAGGACGATCCTGATCTCGATGGGCAGCAAGAACACGTCGGAGGTGCTCGTCATCCCCGCCGGCGATCCGCTCGCCGAGCCCGTCGCCGTGCGGCCGCGCGAGGAGGGGCTCGAATATTTCGTCGACGAGTGGGGGGACCGCTTCGTAATCCTCACGAACCTCGACGCCGAAGACTTTCGTGTGATGACCGCGCCGCTCGACGAACCTGCGACCTGGATCGAGCTCGTGGCGCACCGCCAGTCGAACCGCATCGACTCCATCGCCGCCTTCGATGGGCACCTCGTGCTCCACGAATGGCACGCCGCACAGCAGCGCGTGCGGATCCTGTTCGCCGACGGCAGCGAGCGAACGATCGATCTCGGCGACGAGCCCCACTCTGTCGACCTCGACGCCAACAATGACTACGTCACGGAGCTCGTGCGCTTCCATGTGCAGTCGCTGACGGCGCCGGCGACCGTCTACGACGAGCACGTGGTCACGGGAGACCGGACGCTGCTGAAGCAGACCCCGACGCCGAACGTCGACCTCGACCAGTACGTCTCCGAGCGCATCTGGGCGACGTCTGGCGACGGCACCGAGGTGCCGATCGACGTCGTGCGGCACGTCGACACGGCAGCCGACGGCACGGCTCCGTGCGTGGTCTACGGCTACGGCGCCTACGAGGCGTCGATGCCGCCATGGTTCTCGGTCGCCCGGCTGTCGCTACTCGACCGCGGCTTCGTGTGGGCGCTCGTGCATCCGCGAGGCGGCGGCGAGCTCGGCCGCAGCTGGTACAACAACGGGCGTCTGCTCAACAAGATCAACACGTTCGACGACATGATCGCCGCCGCCGAGCACCTCGTCGCCAGAGGATGGTCGGCGCCGGGCCGCTTGTGCCTCCGCGGCGGCAGCGCCGGTGGGCTCCTCGTCGGCGCCTGCATCACGAAGCGACCCGACCTGTTCGCCAGCGCCGTCGCCGAGGTGCCCTTCGTCGACATCGTGACGACGATGAGCGACCCGACGCTTCCGCTCACCGTCACCGAGTGGGAGGAATGGGGCGACCCGCGAGCCGAACCGTACGCCAGCTACATGGCCTCCTACTCGCCCTACGACCGAACCGTGCCGGCCGAGTACCCGGCCATCTTCGTCACGGCCGGGATCAACGACGTGCGCGTCTCGTACCACGAGCCGACGAAGTGGGTGGCCAAGCTGCGAACGGCACAGACGGCGAGTGACCGTCCGATCGTCTATCGCTGCGAGATGGGCGCCGGCCATGCTGGCCCGAGTGGCCGCTACGACGCCTGGCGTGACGAGGCGCGAGTCCTGACGTTCATCCTGAACACGACGTGACACTGCGGGCTCGTCGTCCGCTTCGCTTTCTCCTCGCCGCGTGCGGCTCGTCGCTGGCGCTTCCGCACTGCTGGCGGGCTCGTCGGCCCTACGGTTCTCCTCGCGCCGCGTGTGCCTCGTCGCTGGCGCTTCCGCACTGCTGGCGGGTTCGTCGTCCGCTTCGCTTTCTCCTCGCGCCGCGTGTGCCTCGTCGCTGGCGCTTCCCTCGGCACGTGCTGCTCTCGTCAGGCGGTCAGGGCGGCTACGAGGGCGATCACGATGAGGAGGGTGTTGCGGGCCACGTCGATCCACGAGATCGGGCCCGGGGTGAGCGAGCCGAAGCAGGCGCACGGCGGGTGCCGACCGCGGGCGAGGTTGGTGACGATCGCCGCCGTGAACACGGCGAGCAGTGCCACGGCCACCCACGACGGCCATGGATCAGCGAGCTGTGTCGCCACGAGTGCGCCGACGGCCAGCTCGACGTACGGCACGAGGGGCACGACGAACGCGGGCGCACCGAACGTCGTCGCCTGCTGAACCCACTCCCGACGCCGCACCAGCTTCGTCACCGCGCTCACGACGAGCACGGCACCGGTGACACACGTCGCGGCGAGATGCGCCACCTCCGACGCGGTCATCGCCCCAGCCCGCGCCCGCTCGTCAGCGGGCGGGAACCGTCACCGACGTCCGTTCGGACGCGGCGATCACGTCCACCGTGGTCGCCATGGCCCTCGCGCTGGCGAGGATCTCGTCGACGCAGTCGTCGTCGTGATCGGGATCGTGATGGAACAGTGCCAGACGACGGACACCGGTCTCCTCGGCGAGCCACACGGCGAACTCGGCGGTGCAGTGGCCCCAGTCCGCCTTCGAGGCGAACTCGTGGGGCAGGTACTGGGCGTCGTGGATCAGCAGATCGGTCCCCTCGCACAGCTCGCGCACGGACGCGTCGGCGGAGAACCCGTCGTGGGGCTGCTGGTGATCGCTCAGGTACGTCACGCTCACGCCACCCCAGGTCACCCGGTAACCGAGCGCAAGGCCGACATGCGGCACGCGGCGCGCCATCACCGACACCGGCGAGTCCGCCGAGCCGATCGTGAAGTCGGCGTCGACGATGTCGTGGAAGTGCAGCGAACTCGGGATGCCGTGCAGCTCGATCGGGAACATCGGCGGCGTGATGGTGGACTTCAGCACGTCGTACGCGCTGCGGCCGTCCTCCTGCATCGGTGCGTAGATGTGGAACTCGCCACCCTCGCGCAACAGCGGCTGGAAGAATGGCAGCCCCTGGATGTGGTCCCAGTGGAGGTGGCCGATTAGGCAGCTCGCCTTCAGCGGCTGGTCGTCGGCGCACGTACGACCGAAGTAGCGCAGGCCGGTGCCGAGATCGAACAGGACGGGTGGCTGACCCGGGATCTCGACGGCGACACACGACGTGTTACCGCCGTAGCGCGCGACCTCGGGTCCGTTGCACGGCGTCGAGCCGCGGACCCCATAGAACGTGACGACCAGGTCTTCCCCACCGATGGGGAGGACTGTACCGGGGCTTGGCGTCGGCGGATGCCCGACACCCTGACGATCCGCTGCGGCGATGACCTCCCGGTTCCTGTCATGCTGATCGTGGCCGGATCGCCACGATCGGCATGACAGAACGAAGGGCGCGCGGGATCAGTCGGACCAGACGTCGACACCGTCGTACGGCCGGGCACGCGGCGGCGCGGCATCACGCCGCCAGGCGAGCAGCTTGCGACGGAAGTAGCAGACCTCCTCGCCGTCCTGGTTGAAGCCCTTCGTCTCCACGCTCACGACCCCCCTGTCCGGCTTCGACGACGACGGCGTGACCTCGATGACCCGCGTCTCGGCGTGGATCGTGTCGCCGTGGAACGTCGGGAACTTGTGCTGCAACGTCTCCACCTCGAGGTTGGCGATCGCGGCGCCACTCACGTCGGGAACACTCATCCCGAGCACCAGCGAGTACACGAGGTTGCCGACGACGACGTTCCTGCCTTGTACGGACTTGGACGCGAACCAGTCGTTCGTGTGCAACGGGTGATGGTTCATCGTGATCATGCAGAACAGGTGGTCGTCGTACTCGGTGATCGTCTTGCCGGGCCAGTGCCGGTAGACGTCGCCCGGCACGAAGTCCTCGAGGTAACGCCCGAACGGTCGCTCGTGAACACTCACGGGGCAGAGGTTACGGCGGCGGATCGCCGCCGACCGAGCCGTCGACCGGGTCGCTGCTGAGGCCGCGACCGGCGGGGTGTCGATGCAAGTCCTCGGGGTCGCGCAGCACCCAGTCGACCCGAGTCTCTCTCGTGGTGTCGTAGTCACGGGCGAGCTCGCGCAGGCTGGCGAGGCGCTCTTCTCGACGTTCGATGCGGAACGGCCCGACGCGCAGGCTGAGGTAGAGGATCCCGCCGACGACGACCGGCAGGAAGAACTGGGCGATGCGGTAGGACGCGAACCCGAGGGACGCCGTCGAGCGGGTGAGGCCGAAGCCGACGAGCGTGGGGAGGTAGACGCCGTCGACGATTCCGAGTCCGCCAGGCGTGATCGGGATGACGGCGACGATGTTGCCGAGGCCGAACGCGACGAGCAGCGAGATCGGATCGAGCGTGCCGCCGAAGGCGCGTAGGAACACCCACAGCGATGCTGCGTCGAGCAGCCAGTTGACCGCCGCCCATCCCGCGACGCGACCCATCAGTCCCGGATTCTTGATCATTTCTTCGAGCCGGCTCGCGATGCGCCGGACGACCCGTGCGGCCCGGTCCTCGTCGGTGTGCAACTTGCGGGCGATCCATCGCAGCGCGCGCTCGGCTCGACCCTGGCCGTCCATCAGCCCCATCACGAGGAACGCCGCGGTCAACATCAGCATCAGCCCGGCGATGGCGGCCAACACGTAGAACGGGTTGCTCACGCCGCGTGGGATCGAGATCAGCAGCGCCAGCCAGAAGATCAGGTTGAGCACGAGCGCCGAACCGATCCCCGCCGTCGCCAGCGCGAAGCCGGCGTCGGGGCCGCGCACGCCCGACAACGTAAGCAGGCGGTACCCGAGGGCCGGCCCTGCCGCCGAACCACCAGGCACGATGTTCGTCATCGCCTTCGTGCTCATCTGGATGCGGAACATGCGCATCGGAGAGATCGATCGTCCCGCCTCGCCGAGCGCGGCGCGGGTCAGCAGCGAGTAGCAGTACCACGAGCTGACCTGCAGTGCGATGCCGACACCGAGCAGCAGCGGCTGCACCTCGCGCAGCTCGGTGAGCGCCTTGCGGAACCCTGGGATCAGCGGCAGCACGAAAACCCACAACACGAGCGCGAACAGCAGCACCTTGATCGTGGTGCGCACCGGTTTCGTGCGCACGGTCGTCACCAGCGAAGGAGTCGGCGCAGACCGATCACGCTCGGAGGCGGGCGCCCCGGTGTCCTCGCTCACCCTTCCTTGCTAGTCGATCACGGCGCCTCGGTGGCGGCTCGTTCACGACGCTGCGGCGATGATGCGACGGAGGTGCTCGACGAGCACGGGACGGGCGTCGGTGGCCGTCTTGCCGAGATGCACGACGACGAGCTCGCGATCTGGCACGACGATCGTGAACTGTCCCTCGTAG
This sequence comes from Actinomycetota bacterium, assembly GCA_030857495.1. GTDB lineage: Bacteria > Actinomycetota > Acidimicrobiia > Acidimicrobiales > Ilumatobacteraceae > JACDHN01. The sequence goes on from JALZNU010000027.1 coordinate 9,621, forward strand.
CCGTGCGCTGCGAGCGAGCCCGGCATGTCCGGCCAGGTCCACCAGTGCCGTCCGTACCCGAACCCGGTCTCGGGATCGGTTGCGATCTGGGTCCTCGCGTGGTCGGTCCAGCCCTCCGGTAGCACCCGCTGACCGTTGCTGATGCCGTCGTTGCGGTACAGCTCGCCGAATCGGGCAAAGTCGCGGGCGGTGGCGTAGACGTACGAGGAGCCGATGAACGTCCCTGCCGCGTCGAACACGGGATCAGCCGACGCCATGCCGGTGGGTCCGAACAGCGTGGTGCCGAGAAACCGGCGCATCGCCTTCTCGTCGCCGCCGACGGCGTCTCCGAGCACGCGGCACAGGATGTTCGTCGAGCCCGAGCTGTAGTTCCACAACGAACCGGGAGGATGTTCGAGCGGCTGCTGAGCGGCGTACGCGGCCATGTCGTCGGCGCCCGAGCCGAACAGCATCTCGAGGCAGTTCGACCCCGCCGAGTCGACGTAGTCCTCGACGAAGTGAAGTCCCGATCGCATCTCGAGCAGGTCGAGGATCGTGATCGCTTCCTTCTCCGTGCCCTCCCAGCCCGGGACGGGGGCGCGGCCCTCGACCTCGATCAGCCCGGACATCGCCGCGACCCCGATCGCAGCGTGCGTGATGCTCTTCGCCGACGACCACGACACGAGCGGCGTGTCGGCACGCACCGCCGACTCCGGTGAGAACATCGTTGCCGGCTGGGTGCCGTACCGCTCGGCGACCAACTCGCCGCCGACCGTGACCACCGCAGCGAGCGACACGCCGAGCTCAGGTGCGCGGGCGAAAAGCTCGGCAAGCTCGCCCTCGAGATGCTCCGCCATGTGGGGACACTGTGTCACATCGTGGATGCCGAGAGGTCCAGGACCGATCGGTAGGTTTGGCGCTCATGTTCGAACCAGACCTCGACGCCGCGGCAAGGGCGATCGACATGGCGACGACCGTGGTCGACGCCGGTCTCGTCGCCCTCGGCGAGGCGGGTGGACCCGACGCCGCACAGGTGCTCGCCTACGACCTCGCCCACTCCGCGTCCGCCGTCGCGACCGCCAGAGCGATGCTCGAGTACGGCGCGGGCGGCGACGAGGAGGCGCTGCTGTGCTGTGCGTTCGCCGCCGACACCGTCCGCGAGCTGGCGTCACGCCTGGCGGGACGCCACGCGCTGTGGAACCTCCCGACGGATGCGCTCGCCGACGGCGACGACTTCGTCGCCCGCTTCTGCGCCCCGTCGCTCGTCGCATCTCTCGCCGAGACCGCCGGCGACCGCCACCTCGACGGCGACATGGCGATGGTGCAGGACACGTTCCGCTCGTTCGCAGCCAAGGTTGTCGCACCCCATGCCGAGCACGTCCACCGCACCAATGCGGACGTGCCGGAGGACGTGATCGCCGGTCTCGCCGAGATCGGCGCATTCGGGCTCAGCGCGCCGTCCGCGTACGGCGGGTTCTCCGAGGGCGGCGCCGACGAGTACCTCGCGATGGTGATCGCCACGGAGGAGCTCTCGAAGGCGAGCCTCGGCATCGGCGGATCGTTGATCACGCGGCCCGAGATCCTCACGCGGGCGCTCGTGAAGGGAGGGACCGAAGCCCAGAAGCAGCACTGGCTGCCACTGCTCGCGTCGGGCGAGGTGATGGCGGCGGTCGCCGTCACGGAGCCCGACTTCGGCAGCGATGTCGCCGGCCTGAAGGTGACGGCAACCCCGGCCGACGGCCCGAACGGCGAACCGGGTCACGTCATCAACGGAGTCAAGACATGGTGCACGTTCGCGGCTCGCGCCGACGTGCTGATGCTGCTCGCCAGGACGGACCCGGACAGAGCGAAGGCACACCGCGGGCTCTCGTTGTTCGTCGTCCCCAAGCCACGGGGCGAGGCGCACGGCTTCCAGTTCGACCAGG
>JALZNU010000204.1 GCA_030857495.1 Actinomycetota bacterium
CGTTGGCAACGGAGATCGCCGCGGCAGATCTTGTGGTCTCGTGCACAGGAGCCACCGGCGCGCTCATCACCGACGACGTGATGGCCCACGTCATGACGTTGCGGGTGAGCGGCATGCCGCTGGCGGTCGTCGACCTGGCGCTCCCTCGCGACGTCGACCCCGCAGTCTCCGCTCTGAGCGACGTGTCGGTCATCGGGCTCGAGAGTCTCGCGGCGTCGATCCACAACGGTGCGGCGCTGGAGGATGTCGCCGCGGTCCGGTCGATCGTCGCCGAGGAGGTCACCGCGTTCGTGGCTGCCCGTGACGCAGCCAGGGTCGCCCCGACGCTGGTCGCTCTCCGGACGATGGCCACCGACGTGGTCGCCGCCGAGCTCGAGCGGTTGTGGAGTCGCCGCGAGGATCTCACTCTTGAGCAGCGCGCCGAGATCGTCCGCACCGTCCGCCGCGTCGCAGACAAGCTGCTGCACGAGCCCTCGGTTCGCATCAAGCAGCTAGCCGGCCGAAGCCCCGAGTCGTCGTACGCCGACGCACTCGCCGAGCTGTTCGCACTCGACCCGGCGGCGGTCAAGGCCGTCACCCGTCCGGGGGAGACATCATGACCGTCCTGCGGATGGGGACCCGCGCGAGCAGCCTGGCGCACGCTCAGAGCACTCTCGTCGCCACCGCGCTCGAGCGTGTCCTCGGAGTCGACGTCGAGCTCGTCGACATCCGCAGCGAGGGGGACCGCTCGAGCAGACCGCTGACCGAGATCGGCGGGCAGGGCGTCTTCGTCGGAGCAGTCCGCGAGGCGCTGGTCGACGGATCGGTCGACGTGGTGGTCCACTCGCTGAAGGACCTCCCCACGATGCGCGACGACCGGGTGACGTTGGCGGCGGTGCCTCGACGGGGCGACCCGCGAGACGCACTCGTCGCCCGCGACGGTCTGACTCTCGCGGGGCTGCCGGCCGGTTCGCGGATCGGCACCGGCTCGCCTCGCCGGGAGGCCCAGCTCCACGCCCTTGGGCTCGGCCTCGACGTCGTACCGATCCGCGGCAACGTCGACACGAGGGTCCGTCAGGTGCTTGCAGGTGAGCTCGACGGCGTCGTCGTCGCGCGCGCGGGACTCGTCAGGCTCGGACGGGAGGCAGCCGTCACCGAGACCATCGACCCGATTCAGATGCTGCCCGCCCCAGGGCAGGGGGCGCTGGCCGTTGAGGTCTCGGCGACCGCCGGCTCGCTGGCCGACGACGTCGCCACCATCCTCGACCACGCAGACTCCCGTACGACGACCTGCGCCGAGCGAGCCCTCCTGCGTGCGCTCGGCGCCGGCTGCTCCGCGCCGGTCGGAGCACTGGCAGAGGTCGCCGAGGGCGACGACGGACTCGAGGTCTGGCTGCGCGGTGTCGTAGTGGCGCCCGACGGGAGCCATCTCGTCCGGCTGTCGGCCTCGGGGCCGGTGTCCGACCCCGACGGGGTCGGCCTTCGGCTTGCTCAGGAGATGCTCGCCGAAGGAGCTGCCGGTCTCATGCAGGAGCGTGCCTCGTGACGCCAAGACACCCAGCATCGACAACCACCCGCACCAACCGACCCACGAAGAGCAAGACGGTGAAGGACAACATGGCAAAGACCGCCGCCGCCAAGACATCGGCCCGTGCAACGACCGCGCGCGTCGACCAGCCTGTGCGCGCCCCCCGCCCCGTCGGCTCGGTGTCGTTCGTCGGCACCGGCCCCGGGGACCCCGGTCTCCTCACCGTGCGAGCAGTGGAGCTGATCTCTGCTGCCGACGTGGTGATCACCGAGACACCTGAGCATCTCGTGGTGCTGCGGAGCCTGGTCGGCTCTCGCTTCGACGAGATCGTCGTGGTCGACGGTGGGTACGGCGAGGACGGCCAGCCGTTGACTCACGCATCCCGTGCGAGGCTCATCGTCAAGCAGGCAAAGTCACGCGGGAACGTCGTACGGCTCATCTGTGGTGACCCGTGGATGTACGCCACCGGGGCCGAGGAGGCCGCCGCGTGCGCAAAGGCCGGCGTGGTGTTCGAGATCGTGCCGGGTGTCAGCTCCGTGACCGCCGTCCCGGCGTACGCGGGTGTCCCGCTCACGACTCGGACGTCTCGCGAGGTCACCGTGCTCAACGTCGCCGAGTCGAAGATCGACTGGGCTCAGCACGCCGAGGCGCAGACGCTCGTGCTCCTGTCGGCCGTGAGGGGTATCGCCGATATCGCGAAGGCGCTCCAGGCCGCCGGCCGGAGCGGGGAGACCCCGGTCGCGATGACGAGCGTCGGCACCACCACCGAGCAACGCACAGTCGTCTCGACACTGGCGAGCATCGCGTCAGACGTCCAGGACGCGGGACTCGTCAGCCCCGCGATCGCGGTGGTCGGGGACGTGGTGCTGATGCGGGAGGCGTTGTCCTGGTTCGAGACCAAGCCGCTCTTCGGTTGGCGCATCCTGGTGCCACGCACCAAGGAGCAGGCAGGCTCCCTGTCGGCGAGCTTGAGGTCGTACGGCGGCGTGCCCGAGGAGGTGCCCACGATCTCCGTCGAGCCGCCCCGCAACCCGCTGCAGATGGACAAGGCGGTGCGTGGCCTCGTCGAGGGACGCTACGAGTGGATCGTGTTCACGTCCGTCAACGCCGTCAGGGCAGTCCGTGAGAAGTTCGACGAGTACGGTCTCGACGCCCGAGCGTTCAGCGGTCTCAAGATCGCTGCCGTGGGTGACAAGACCGCCGACGTCATCGCCGCCTGGGGGATCCGGGCTGATCTGGTGCCCACGGGTGAGCAGTCGGCCCGGGGCCTGCTCGACGACTGGCCACCGTACGACGACCTGCTCGACCCGATCAACCGGGTCTTCCTTCCCCGGGCCGACATCGCGACGGAGACGCTCGTCGCGGGTCTGCACGAGCTGGGCTGGGAGGTCGACGACGTGACGGCCTACCGCACGGTGCGGGCCGCGCCGCCCCCGGCGCCGACGCGTGACGCGATCAAGACCGGCAAGTTCGACGCCGTCGTCTTCACGTCCTCCTCGACGGTCCGCAACCTCGTCGGGATCGCCGGCAAGCCGCATGCGTCGACGGTGATCGCCGCCATCGGCCCGGCTACCGCCAAGACGTGTGAGGAGCACGGTCTGCGTGTGGACGTCATCTCACCGACGCCTGCGGTGGAGGACCTGGCCGTGGCACTCGCGGACTTCGGCGCCGCCCGCCGCGTCGAGCTCATCGAGGCAGGGGAGCCGGTGACGAAGCCGTCGGAGCGCCGACCGCCCAGCCGCCGTCGCGCGACCTGATGGGCTTCCCGGCGTCGCGACCTCGGCGCCTGCGACGTACGCCGGCGATGCGGCGACTGGTCGCGGAGACGTCGCTGTCACCGCGGCACCTGGTCCTGCCGATGTTCGTGGCTGAGGGACTGTCGGAGCCGAGGGCCATCGCCAGCATGCCTGGTGTGGTGCAGCACTCCCGGAGCTCGCTGCGGAAGGCCGCCGCCGAGGCCGTCGAGGCCGGGGTCGGTGGAGTCATGTTGTTCGGCATACCCACGAGCAAGGACGCGCAGGGAAGCGGCGGTCTCGACCCCGGGGGCATCTTGAACGTCGCGGTCGCTGACGTGGTCGCCGAGGTCGGCGACGACACGGTCGTGATGAGCGACCTGTGTCTCGACGAGTTCACCGATCACGGCCACTGCGGCGTGCTGACCGGCGACGGGACTGTCGACAACGATGCCACGCTCGCCCGGTACGCCGCGATGGCGCTCGCTCAGGCGGGCGCAGGCGTTCACGTCGTCGGGCCGAGCGGCATGATGGACGGCCAGGTGGGGGCGGTCCGGCAGGCCCTGGACGCTGGCGGTCATCCGGACGTCGCCATCCTGGCCTACTCGGCCAAGTATGCGTCGGCGTTCTACGGGCCGTTCCGGGAGGCTGTCTCGTCAACCCTGCAAGGCGACCGGCGTACCTACCAGCAAGACCCTGCCAACGGGCGCGAGGCGGTGCGCGAGGCCACCCTCGACCTGGCAGAGGGCGCCGACATGGTCATGGTCAAGCCAGCGCTCGGCTACCTCGACGTGCTGAGTGAGGTCGCGGCGCTGTCCGACGTGCCCGTCGCCGCCTACAACGTGTCGGGGGAGTACG